>NZ_JBVHLW010000010.1:0-161795 GCF_055558795.1 Streptomyces sp. NPDC025618
GTCGGCCGTCGCGAGCGCACCGGTCACATTCGAGACCAGCGGGATACGCGGCGCCTCGTACGCCAGCCCCTCGACCACCTCGCGGAAGTCGGCCAACATCGGCTCCATCAACGGGGAGTGGAACGCATGCGAGACACGCAGCCGCCGCACACGACGACCCTCACTCCGCCACACTGCCTCCAACTCCGCCACCGACGCCTCAGCACCCGAAACCACCACAGACAACGGCCCGTTGACAGCGGCAATGTCCACATCAGAGGAGGTCAGCGCTGTACGGACGGTCGTCTCGTCCGCCTCCACGGCCAGCATCGCCCCACCCGACGGCAACGCCTGCATCAGGCGCCCACGCGCCGCGACAAGCGCGCAAGCATCCGCGAGCGACCACACACCAGCCACATAGGCGGCCGCGATCTCACCGATGGAATGCCCAGCCACGAAGTCCGGCTTCACACCCCACGAAGCAACCAGCCGATAGAGAGCAACCTCCACCGCGAACAGACCACACTGCGTGAACACCGTCTCATCAAGAGCCTCACCACCCTCGAACACGACCTCACGCAACGGCCGTTCCAACTCAAACGCCGCACACACCTCATCAAAAGCGTCCGCGAACACAGGGAAGGCGTCATACAGCTCCCGCCCCATCGCAGCCCGCTGACTGCCCTGCCCCGAGAACACCAACGCCAGCTTCCCCGACGCCGACACACCCCGGACCACACCAGCAGCAGGCTCACCCGAGACCACCGCACCCAAACCAGCGGCGAAAGCCTGCGCCTCACCGGCCAACACCACCGCACGGTGCTCAAACGCCGCACGAGCCGACACCAAGGAGTGCGCCACATCGACAGGCGCGACAGCCTCGTCCCGCGTCAACGACAGCAGCCGCTCAGCCTGCCCCCGCAACGCCGCCTCGGACCTGGCCGACACCACCCACGGCACCACAGGCAACGAGCACTCCGAAGCCACCGGAAGCTCCAGCTCCGGCGCCTGCTCCACGATCACATGCGCATTCGTCCCACTGATGCCGAACGACGACACACCCGCCCGGCGAGGACGACCGCTCTCCGGCCACGGCACGGCCTCGGTCAGCAGCTCCACCGCACCCGCGGACCAGTCCACATGCGAAGACGGCTCATCCACGTGCAGCGACCGCGGCAGCACACCATGCCGCATCGCCAGCACCATCTTCATGATCCCGGCAACACCGGCCGCAGCCTGCGTATGACCGATGTTCGACTTCACCGACCCCAGCCACAACGGCTCGTCTGCCGCCCTGCCCTGGCCGTACGTGGCCAGCAGCGCCTGCGCCTCGATCGGGTCACCCAACTTCGTGCCCGTACCATGCGCCTCCACCGCGTCGACCTCAGCGGCCGACAACCCCGCACTCGCCAACGCCGCACGGATGACGCGCTGCTGCGACGGGCCGTTCGGCGCCGTCAGACCGTTGCTCGCGCCGTCCTGGTTCACCGCAGAGCCACGCACCACCGCCAGCACCCGATGCCCATGACGCCGCGCATCCGACAGCCGCTCCAGCAGCAACACACCCGCGCCCTCGGACCAGCCCGTCCCGTCGGCCTCGGCGGAGAACGGCTTGCAGCGGCCGTCCGACGCGACGCCTTGCTGGCGGCTGAACTCCACGAAGAGACCCGGGGTCGCCATCACGGTCACACCGGCGGCGAGGGCCAGCGAGCACTCGCCCTGCCGCAGCGACTGCGCCGCCAGGTGCAGGGCCACCAGCGACGACGAACACGCCGTGTCCACCGTCACCGCGGGGCCCTCGAACCCGAACGTGTACGAGATGCGCCCCGAGGCGGCACTGACGCTGTTGCCGGTGAGGAGGTAGCCCTGGAGCCCGTCCGAGGCGTCGTGCATCCGGGGGCCGTAGTCCTGGGACATCGCGCCGACGAAGACACCCGTCTCGGTCTTCGTCCGGTCGTCGGGAGCGATACCCGCCCGCTCGAACGCCTCCCACGCGGTCTCCAGCAGCAGCCGCTGCTGCGGATCCATCGCCAGCGCCTCACGCGGCGAGATCCCGAAGAACTCGGCGTCGAAGTCACCTGCGTCGTAGAGGAATCCGCCCTCGCGGGTGTACGTCGTCCCCGGCTTTCCGCGCTCCGGGGAGTACAGGCCGGCCAGGTCCCAGCCACGGTCCGTCGGGAATCCGCCGATCGTGTCCCCGCCGGAGGCGACCAGGTCCCAGAGCTCTTCGGGCGACCCGATGCCGCCGGGGAACCGGCAGCTCATCCCCACGATCGCGATCGGATCGTCGTCCACCGGCACCACCGACACCGGCGCGGTCGCCGCCTGCTCGCCGTCGAGGAGGGAGGTCCGCAGGTGGCGTGCGAGGACGGCGGGAGTGGGGTAGTCGAACAGCAGGGTGGTCTGCAACCGCAAGCCCGTCGTGAGGTTCAGGCGATTGCGGAACTCGACGGCACCCAGCGAATCGAAGCCGAGCTCCTTGAACGTCCGCCCGGCGTCGACGGCTTCCGGCCCGTCGTAACCCAGCGTCGTGGCGACCTGGTCACGCACCAGGTCCAGGAGCAGATCGTCCTGCTCGCTCCCCTCCAGCTCCGCCAGCCGCGCCCTGAGTCCCGAGGCGGCGTCGGTCGCCGGCACACTCGCCCGCGCCTCAGCCGAGGTGTCCAGCCAGTGACGGCTGCGCTGGAAGGCGTAGGTGGGGAGGTCGACGCGGCGGGCACCCGCGCCGTCGAAGAGCTTGGCCCAGTCGACGGAGGCGCCGCCGACGAAGGCTTCGGCGACAGAGGTCAGGAAGCGGTCCAAGCCGCCCTCGTCGCGACGGAGAGAGCCGACGGCGGTGATGGTGTGGGTCTCGGCGGTCTGCTCCACGCCGACGGTCAGCACCGGGTGGGCGCTCGACTCCACGAACAGGCGGAAACCGTCGTCCAGCAGTGCCTGGACGGCTTCCTGGAAGCGGACGGTCTGACGCAGGTTGCGGTACCAGTAGCCCGCGTCCAGGGTGCTGGTCTCCAGCACGCCACCGGTCACCGTCGAGTAGAGCGGCACGGAGGCCGGACGCGGGGAGATACCCGCGAGATCACGCAACAGCGCGCTCTCGATCTCCTCCACGTGCGCGCAGTGCGAGGCGTAGTCCACCGCGATACGACGCGCACGGATACCGTCCGCCTCGCAGCCGGCGAGGAGCTGTTCCAGCGCTTCATTGTCACCGGAAACAACCACCGCGGCCGGGCCGTTGACCGCCGCCACCGCGAGTCGGCCGTCCAGCCGCTCTTCAACCGCCTTCACATCCAGCGAGACGGACACCATCCCACCACGGCCGGACAGCGCGCGCAGAGCCTTGCTCCGCAGCGCCACCACCTTCGCCGCATCCTCCAGCGACAACGCACCCGCAACACAAGCAGCCGCGATCTCACCTTGGGAATGACCGATGACAGCGGCCGGCTCCACACCGGCCGAACGCCACACCTCCGCCAGCGAGACCATCACAGCCCACAACACCGGCTGCACCACGTCGACCTGCTCAAGCCAGGCGACGTCCTCCGAACGCAGCAGATCGGTCAACGACCAATCCACATACGGCGCCAACGCCGCCGCACACTCCGCCATCCGCTCCGCGAACACCGACGAGGAATCCAGCAGTTCGGCCGCCATACCGGCCCACTGCGACCCCTGCCCCGGGAACACGAACGCCACACGCCCGTCCCCCGTGACACGACCCCGCACCACGCCGGGCACCTCGCGCCCATCCGCCAGCGCGCTCAAACCATCCCGGTGCCCCGACAGCACCACGGCCCGGTGCTCGAACACACTCCGGCCCGCCGCCAGCGAGAAGCCCACATCCAGCGGCGACAACTCCCCCACACGCGCGAGCAACCGCCCAGCCTGCGCACGCAACGCCGCCTCGGACTTGCCCGACACCACCCACGGCACCACCGGCGCCTCGACCCGCGCCGACGTGTCCTGCTGGGCGTGCCGCGGTCCCTCGGTGAGGACGACGTGGCAGTTCGTACCGCCCACTCCGAAGGAGCTGACGCCGGCGGTGCGCGGGGCGTCCGGGGCGGGGGTCCAGGGGGCGAGGGCGGTCTGGACGCGCAGGTTCAGTTCGTCCAGGGGGATGTCCGGGTTCGGCGTCCGGAAGTTGAGGCTGGGGAAGAGTTCGCCATGCCTGAGGCCGAGGGCCGCCTTGATGAGGCCCACGATGCCCGCGGCGCCCTCCAGGTGGCCGACATTGGTCTTGGCGGAGCCGACCAGGAGCGCGTCGTCGCGGCGGGCCGTGCCCAGGACGGCGCCGAGGGCCGCGGCCTCGATCGGGTCGCCGACCTTCGTGCCGGTGCCGTGGAGTTCGACGTACTGGACCTCGGAGGGGTCCACGCCGGCCTGCTCGTAGGCGCGCCGGAGCACGTCCTCCTGGGCGGCCTGCCGGGGGGTGGTGAGGTGGGTGCCGCCGCCGTCGTTGTTGACGGCGCTGCCGCGGATGACGCAGTGGACGGTGTCGCCGTCGGCGAGGGCGTCCGCGAGGGGCTTGAGCACGACGGCGCCGCCGCCTTCGCCTCGTACGTAGCCGTTGGCGCGGGCGTCGAAGGTGTAGCTGACGCCGTCGGGTGACAGGCCGCCGAACCTGGCGACGCCGACGCTGCTCTCGGGCGCGAGGATGAGGTTGACGCCACCGACGACGGCCACCGTGCTCTCGCCGCGGCGCAGGCTCTCGCAGGCCAGGTGGACGGCGACGAGGGAGGACGCCTGGCCCGCGTCGAGGGTGAGGCTGGGGCCGCGCAGGCCGAGGTGGTAGGAGACGCGGTTGGCGATGATGCCGCGGTGCAGTCCGGTGAAGCTGTGCCGGTCGATGGCATCGAGGCCGCGGCGCCGCTGGAGGGTGGCGTAGTCGTCGGCGATGACGCCGATGTACACGCCGGTGGCGGTGTCGCGGAGGCGGTCGGGGACGATGCCGGCGTCCTCCAGGGCCTCCCAGGTCAGTTCCAGCACGAGGCGTTGCTGGGGGTCCATCGCGGCGGCCTCGCGGGGCGAGACGCCGAAGAAGTCCGCGTCGAAGTGGTCCACCTGGTGCTGGGCCAGGAAGCCGGCGCGCCGGGTGCCGGGGGCGTCCGCGGCGGAGAGGCCGGCCGCGTTCCAGCGTTCCGCGGGGACCTCGGTGATCGCGTCGACGCCGTTGCGGAGCATGTCGCGGAAGGCGGCCGGGTCGGGTGCCCCGGGGAGGCGGCACGAGAGTCCGACCACTGCGATCGGAGCGTCCGCCATGTTCGGGCAGGCGGCCTCGGAACCCTTCATGTGCGTGACTCCCTGGGGACCAGAACGTGGGACGCCGAGCGCGACGGAACTGCGCTCCCGGCTCTATGGGCGTGACAGTGATTGCTTTGTCGGTGTGGGGGCGCCGGCGGTGCCTGGCGGTGCCGTGGACGCCGTGCGGCGTCGCTGACACATGCTGCCGATGTGCGGGCCCGTCCCGGGCAGGCCGGGATCACCCCGTCGCGCCCGGCGAGGGGCGCGACGAGGGGTAGGGGTGTGCGGGCGGACCGGCAGGCGGGAGCTCGTGTCCCGGCCGGTTGTACGGCCCGGTGGGGCTAGTAGATGCCCTCGGGGGCCGAGCGGACGACCTGGAGCGGCCGGACGTTGGCGACGCCGTCGCAGGGCCAGGCGTCGCCCGTGTCGTACCGCACGGCGATGTCGCGCTCGAGGATGTTCGGCAGGAAGAGGTCGTCGTGCAGGACGGTGAGCCGGACCTGGCCCTGTTCGCCGTAGCCGACGACCTTCGACCAGTCGTCCTTGTCGACCACGGCCATGGTCACCTGCGGGTAGTTGGGCAGGTAGGGCATCAGCGCGCCGTCGTTCTCCACGGGGAGGCCGACGGTGTTGCCGAAGGTGTTGGCGTAGGTCACGACGACCAGCCCGCCGCCGAGCGCCTCGTGGAAGGCACGGCGCATCGCGGGGGTGGCGTGGGTGCCGCTGAGGCGTACGCCCTTCAGCTCGGCCACCAGTTCCGGTCTGGCCTTGATGAGGGCCTGGAGGAGCGCGGGGGTGGTGACGAGGTAGTCGACGGGCTGGCTCTCCAGGACGGCGGCCATCTGGTCGATGAGGTGCGCCGTGTATTCCTGGGCTTCCTTCAGCCTGCCGTTGCGCAGCATGCGCTTGACCCAGCGGGGGTCGAAGTCGATGCCGTACACGCGGCCGTCGTAGAGGTCCGCCAGGTCGGCTGCGCCGTGGCCGATGAGGTGGGGGCCGGTCGGGGTGGCCTGGAGCCAGACCCGGCCGGGCTCGAAGCCCTCGCGCTCGATGATCCAGCGTCGCCAGGCGGCGCGGTGTTCGAGCATGGGCTCGGTGTAGAAGACGCGGCAGGGGCTGCCGGTGGTGCCGCCGGAGTCCCAGATCCGTCCGGACAGCGGGCGGGGCAGCGCCAGGGGCACCAGGTCGGTGGGGTCGAGCGTGCGCAGGACGCCGAGCGGCATGGGGCCGAAGGCGGCGAGGTCGGCGTAGCGGGTGATGTCACCGGATGCGACGCCGATCTCGGCGGCGCGCTCGATCCAGTACGGGGCGCCGGTCTCGGGGTCGAGGTGGTGGCGGACGATGCGGCGCGTCCAGGCGTCGATGTCCTGCGCCAGCCACTCGTCGATGAGCGGGGTGACGTCCTTCATGGTCAGCCCACCACCGTCTCGCCGGCGGGGAGTTCGATGCCGAAGTCGTAGACGGCGGTCATCGCCTCGAAGACGTGGTCCGGGGACTCGACGTGCACCACGGGGAAGGAGGCGCTCTGGAAGGTGCCGAAGGCGGCGGGGCCGAGGACCAGGCCGAGCTCGGTGCCGGCGTCCTCGAGGCTGCCGATCATGTCGGCGACGTTCACGGGGTCGGTGGGGTTGCGGCGGAAGAGGTCGCGGATCTCCTCGCCCGTGGTGAGCGCCTTGCGTTCCATGCAGGAATGGACGGGAACGCGTGGGTCCTTGAAGGTCATGGCGTCCAGCGTGGGCGCGAGGAAATCGCTGACGTGCTGCTGCAACGGGGAGTGGAAGGCGGCGCCGTGATCCTCGGAGACGTGCAGGGCTCCGGTGGGGAGGGTGGTGCCGAAGTGGTCGAGGGCGGTGCGGTAGCCGCCGAGCAGGACCATGCGTTCGCTGCCGTTGCCGACCCGTCCGAGATCGGCGGACAGATATACGTCGTCGATGTCGGCGAGCAGGGCCGCGGTATCCGTGTCGAAGGGAATGCGGAGCATGGCGACGGCTTGCCGGGGACTGCCGGGCGGGGGTGCGGGAACTTCCCGCAGTCGCATCAGGAGGGTGAAAAGGTCCTGGCGTTCCACCGCGCCCGCGAGGGTCGCGGAGACAAGCGCGCCGAAACTGAGGCCGGATACCGCGGCCGGCGTGATTCCGTATTCCGCGGCGAGCACGTCGGCGATTCCGAGAACGGCGGCCGCCTGCCGAATGGCGCCGACCCCCTGGCGGTGTTCCTGTCCCGGCTGTCGTTGTTCGTGGAATATGCGGTCGACTTCGATACCGGTCCACTGCGCGATGTCCGCGTAGGTCTGCTGCACGCTCGGAAAGAGTTCGTACAGCTCCGCGCCGGCACCCGGCTGATCGTTCATGCCGCCGTCAAGAATGTATGCAAGCGTCATTCAGGCCCCCGTTCCCGCTCTCTCCTCCGGACAGAGCGATGTTGCATCGCGGCGGGTCCCGTTGACACTTCCCCGGTGGACCCGCCCGCGCTCCCACCCTACAAACTTTCGAACTTCACGCGACTGTAACCATGGTCACATCCATGCACTTGAATCATGGACTACCGCACGACAGGTAATTGGTCCATACCGGAGTTGACGAATGGCATGGACCTTTCACCATCAAGTGCCCTCTCGCGGCGGCCCGTTCACGGCTACGCGCGCGCGGCGCCCAGATCCGCCCAGATCCGGTCCAGGGCGTCGACGAAGCCCTCGACCTCCTCGGAGGTGTGCACGGCCCCGGGCGCGACACGCAGGATCTCCTCGCCGGCCCGCACGCTCGGCGCGTTGATCGCCTGCACATAGATCCCGTAACGGTCCAGGAGCAGCGCGGACATGCGCTTGCACAGGGCCTCGTCCTTCACCAGGACGGACACGATGTGCGTCTGGTCCGAGATAAAGGGAATGCGCCGTTCCGTCAGCAGTTTGTGCATCAACTGCGCGTTGTCCCACAGAAGGGAGCGTTCATCCTCGGACGACCGCAGATGCCGCACGGCGGCGAGGGCGCCCGCGGCCACGGCGGGCGGCAGGGCGGTGGTGAAGATGAAGGAGCGGGACAACATCCGCACGGCCTCTATCACTTCGGCCGGACCCGCGATATAGCCGCCGTTGGTGCCGAAGCCCTTGGCCAGCGTGCCCATGATGACCGTGAAGTCGTCGGCGATGCCCTCCCGGGCCGCGATGCCGGCGCCCTCCGGGCCGTACATGCCGACCGCGTGCACCTCGTCGAGGAAGGTCATCGCCCCGTACCGCTCGGCGATCTCCGCGATCTCGGCGAGCGGCGCGATGTCGCCGCTCATCGAGTACACGGACTCGGCGACGATGAGCTTGGGCACGTCCGGGTCGGCGGCCGCGAGCAGTTCTTCCAGGTGGGCGGTGTCGTTGTGGCGGAAGATGTGCTTCCGCGCGCCGCTGTGGCGCAGGCCGTCGATGATGGAGGCGTGGTTCAGCGCGTCGGAGAAGACGACGCAGCCTTCCAGGCGCCCGGCGATCACGGACAGCGCGCCGTCGTTGGCGGTGTAGCCGGAGCTGAAGAGGAGGGCGTCCTCCTTGCCGTGCAGCGCGGCGAGCTCCTTCTCCAGCAGCACGTGGCAGTGGTTGGTGCCGCCGATGTTCCGCGAACCACCGGCGCCCGCGCCGTATTTGTCGACGGCTTCCTTCATGGCGTCGAGGACCGCGGGGTGCTGCCCCATGCCGAGGTAGTCGTTGCTGCACCAGACGCTGATCCTGGCCGCGTCGTCGCCGCCGCGTACGCTGGCGGCGGGGAACCGGCCGGCGAGCCGTCCGATCTCCAGGAACTCCCTCTTGCCCCCGTCGGAGCCTTCGGTGAGACGGGAAAAGAGGTCCAGATATGGGGTCGTCACGTCTACTCGCTTTCGAGGCCAGCTGGGTGTGGTTGCCGCCTGTGCGCGAATGCGCCGGGCGCGGCTGCGGAGACTTCGTGGCGCCGGGTGCGGGGAGTTGGGGATCGCCCGCCGGAAATCACGGCGCGCCGTCCTCGATTCGAGGAGGCCGGGGGAATTGACCTCTGTATATCACCGTTCCACGCCACCGTCCAACCGTCCGGTCCGTGACCGCCAATCGGCGCACCGTAAAGCGGAACTGCCGCCTCGACCAGGAAACTGACGGTCAATCAGGAATAGTTGCCAGGTCATCGTCAGTATGTGATCCTGCCCCGAGCAAACCGGTTCGGCGCAGTGGAGATTCGATGTCTACGAACGAGAATTATGTCCGCCGGGTCCTCGAGGCGCTGGCGGGCGCTCCGGACCGGATCGCCCTGTGGCGGGAGGGCGAGGAGTACACCGCGGCCCGGTTCTCCCGGACGGTTCTCGCCGCGGCGGAATTCCTGCGCCGGCACTTTACGGAAGGCGAAACTCCGATTGTGGCGGTGCTGACCGTCACCAATAGCCCGGCGACCATAATTCTGCGCTACGCGGCGAACCTCGTCGGAGCCACCGTGGTGCACCTGCACTCCACGAACGCGGTGGACCCCAACGACCAACTGACCGCCGCCGCACGGCTGGAGATCCTCCGGACGACCGGGGCGACGTTCCTCGCCGTCGACAAGGAGAACGCCGGCACGGCCCGCGAGCTGTGCGGCCGGCTGCCCGACGCGCCCCGGCTCGCCGCGCTCGGCGACCTCGGCCCCGACGTCCTGGATCTGACGGCGGGCGACCCGGAGGCCATCGCCCTGGACGCGATCGAGGCCGACCCCGAGCAGCCCGCCGTGGTGCTCTACACCAGCGGCACGAGCGGCGCGCCCAAGGGCGTCACCCTGCCGTACCGGGTCCGCGGCCTCTATCTCCTCGCGGGCCTCCAGGCCCCGGCCCCCATCGTGTATCTGTCGACCCTGCCCGTGAGCCACTCCAACGGCTCGGGCGCCGACCTCGCCCTCGCCTCCGGCGGCACGGTCGTCCTGCACGACGGCTTCGAGCCGGGCGCCGTCCTGCGCGCGGTGGAACGGCACCGGATCTCGGCGCTGACGCTCACCCCGCCGCAGCTGTACATGCTGGTCGACCACCCGGACATCGCCGGCACCGACCTGTCCAGCATCAAGATCATTTCCTATGGCGGCTGTGCCGCCTCCCCCGCGCGGCTCGCCGAGGCGGTCGAGGTGTTCGGCCCGGTGCTCCTGCAGTTCTACGGCACCACCGAGACCAGCGGCATCACCGTGCTGATGCCGCCCGACCACTTCGACCCGGAACTCCGCGCCACCGTCGGCCGCCTGACCGCCGAGGTGCGCATCCTCGACCAGGACGACCAGCGCGAACTCCCGCCGGGCGAGACCGGCGAGGTGTGCGTACGCACCCCCTTCACCATGCTCGGCTACTGGGGCGACCCGGAGCTGACCGCCGCGACCGTCCGCGACGGCTGGGTGCACACCGGCGACCTCGGCTCCCTCGACGAGCGCGGCTATCTGCGCCTGCACGGCCGGACGGGCGAGGTGATGAAGACCAACGGGATCAAGGTCCACCCCACGGACGTCGAGAACGCGCTGCTCTCCCACCCCGGGGTCGCCCAGGCCGCCGTGTACTGCGTCGTCGACGCCGACGCCGTCGAGCACAGCCACGCCGCGGTGGTCGTCCACGCGGGCGCGGCCGTCGACGCCGACGCCCTGATCGGCCACGTCGCCGCCGAGCTGTCCCCGAAGCACGTGCCCGCCGTGGTCACCTTCCACGACACCCTGCCCCTCACCGGCGCGGGCAAGCCGGACAAGCAGGCGCTGGCCGCGCGGCACGCGGACGCGGCATGACCCTCAGCGCCGCGTCCATCCTCGCGGAGTCCGCGCTGCGGCGCCCGGACCACACCGCGCTCGTCTTCGGGCCGGAGCGGTTCACCTACGCCGAACTGTGGGACGCCGCCCGGCGGTACGCGACCGTGCTGCGGGAGCAGGGCGTGCGCCCGGGTGACCGGATCGCCCTGCTGCTGCCCAACTCACCGCACTTCCCGATGGTGTACTACGGCGTGCTGGCCCTCGGCGCCGTCGCCGTCCCGGTGCACGGCCTGCTGCACGCCGACGAGATCGCGCACGTGCTGCGCGACTCGGAGGCCGGGGCGCTGGTGTGTGCCGAGCCGATGCTCCCCCAGGGAGCCGAGGCCGCGCGGGCCGCCGACGTCCCCGTGCTCACCATCATGGAGGAGACCGACAGCGGCTCACCACGCCTCGACGTCCTCGCCGAACGGGCGGAGCCGCTCGACCGCTGCGCGCCGCGCGCGCCCGAGGACCTGGCCCTGGTGCTCTACACCTCCGGCACCACCGGCCGGCCCAAGGGCGCGATGATCACCCAGCTCAACCTGGTGATGAACGTCAGCACCACGATGCGCTCGCCGTTCGACCTCGGCCCCGACGACGTACTCCTCGGCTGCCTGCCGCTCTTCCACACCTTCGGCCAGACCTGCGGCATGAGCGCCGTCTTCCTGGCCGGCGGCACCCTCGTCCTCATGAGCCGCTTCGACGGCCCCGGAGCGCTCGGCCTCATGCTCGCCGAGAAGTGCACGGTGTTCATGGGTGTCCCGACGATGTACCTCGCCCTCCTCGACGCGGCCGCCCACGAGCCCCGCCGCCCGCCGCTCGACCGTGCCTTCTCCGGCGGCTCCGCGCTGCCGGTCAAGGTGCTCCAGGACTTCGAGGACGTCTACGGCTGCCCGATCTACGAGGGGTACGGCCTGACGGAGGCGTCACCGTGCGTCGCGTACAACCAGAAGGCGTGGCCCCGCAAGCCCGGCACCGTCGGCCGGCCCATCTGGGGCGTCGAGGCGGAGATCGCCGCCGCCGACGTGGAGGGCCGTATCGAGCTGCTGCCGGACGGCGAGGTCGGTGAGATCGTCGTGCGCGGCCACAACATCATGGCGGGCTATCTCAACCGGCCGGAGGAAACCGCGGCCGTGCTCGTCGACGGCTGGTTCCGCTCGGGCGACCTGGGTGTGAAGGACGCCGACGGCTATCTGACCCTGGTCGACCGCAAGAAGGACATGGTGCTGCGCGGCGGCTACAACGTCTACCCGCGCGAGGTCGAGGACGCGCTCATGCACCACCCGGCCATCGCCCAGGTCGCCGTCATCGGCGTCCCCGACGAGGTGTACGGCGAGGAGGTGTGCGCCGTGGTGCGCACCCGGCCCGGCACGGCGCCCGGCCCCGCGCTCGCCTCGGACATCGTGGCCTGGAGCAGGCAGCGGGTCGCCGCGCACAAATACCCGCGCCTGGTGGAGTTCGTCGACGCCTTCCCCCTCGGGCCGAGCGGGAAGGTGCTGAAGCGGGAACTCACGGCGCGGTTCGGTGAACGGCGGGACGGGGGCGGGCCCCGAAGGCCGTGAGGTCCTCGATCAGCGCCGCGGTCACCTGCTCCCGCTGCTCGTTGAGGTAGAAGTGGCCTCCGGCGAACGTCCGGACCCGGAAGTCGGAAACGGTGTGCTCCGCCCACCGTTCCGCTTCCCGGCCGCTCACCTGCGGGTCGGTGTCACCGGTGTAGACGACGAGGGGACAGCTCAGGGCGGGGCCCTGCCGGTAGGAGTACGTCTCCACGGCGGTGTAGTCGGCGCGGAGCGCCGGCAGGATCATGCGTACGACGTCCTCGTCGTCCAGGAGAGCCGAGTCGGTCCCCGCCAACTCACGGATCCCCGCGAGGAGTTCCGCGTCGTCCCGGAGCCGCGCCGTCCGCCGCCGCGCGGGGCCGGGGGCCTCGCGCCCCGAGACGATCAGCCCCAGCAGCCGGCCGTCCGACTCCGCCTCCAGCCGCCGCGCGGTCTCGAAGGCGAGCGTGCCGCCCATGCTGTGCCCGAAGAAGACCATGGGCCGGTCGCCGCAGTCACGCAGTGCCCCCGTGATGCCCCGCACCAACTCGTCGACGCTGCTGAGCGGAGCCTCGGACCTGCGGTCCTGCCGCCCCGGATACTGCAACGCGACCACCTCGGCACGGTCCGAGAGTGCGGCGGACAGCGGCAGGAAATAACTGGCCGACCCACCCGCGTGCGGAAAGCAGACCACGGTGACCTCACGGTCCGGACCACCGCCCGGAGAATGAAACCGCCTGAGCCACGACTCCCCGATGCCACCCATGAGTTCCCACCCGTCCTGTCGCCCCGTCGAACGCGCCTGACGAAGCGCGCTCCGGCGCCAACCCTTCCGGACGCTCACCTGATGATCAAGACATCGGGTATGAGGGGAACGCCTCATCGACGACCCTCGAACTACTGTCCGACACGGCGGGACGCAGCCCCGCGGGCCACTCTTCCCCCGCCCCTGGCCGGCATGCCGAACGGAAGCTCCTCCCGCGACGCTCGCGCGGCAGGAACCGGTCCCCCCGGGGCACCACCCCCGGGGGGACCGTCCGTGCTGCGCGCTGGACCTGCCAAGGTCAACGACAGCGCTCCGGCCGGTCAGTGGCCGGTGACCAGCTAACGCGATAGTCGCGCACAGGATTCCCTGCCCTCAGGGACCTTAACTCGAACTGACGGCGTTTTCCCTCGCGTCAGGGAATAAGGCTCGGAGATACCGGCGCGTACCGCCGACGGCGACGGAAATCCCTGCGTGCAGGGAAACGGGGCGGCGGATCCTAGCACACAAGATATTCCCCCACCCGGCCGATCCGCTTTGCGGGACCGGCATTTCCACCGAGGTCCGGACCATCGGGAGTGGGTCCCTACATGCAGGGACGAAGCACGCGAGTACCCGCTCTGTCGGATACGCTTCTGCGCTACCCGAGTTCGCTCGTTCGGGCGCCCGCTCACCACGGGCAGCGGCCCGGACCGGCGACCCGAGAATGAAATGGACCTGCCAAGTCACTCCATGGAGAAATGGAGATCAACATTGGACAGTGGGAACGTCGCATTCCTTGCCGCAGCGGTGACGATCTTCGCGATCATCGCGTTCGTCGTGGTCTACGCCATCAAACACCTGACCGGACACCCGCTGCGAATAGCGACGACGATCCTCGCCCTGGCCACTCTGGTCGGGGCGCTGGTGCCGCTGGTCGACGAGCTCCACGCGATGCCCTCGGCGCCTCCGCCGAGGCCGGTGTCCCCGGCGTCAGGGGTGGGGCGTTGAGCCGTCAACTGCCACCGGACTGGATGGCGACGCTCAACGAGCGGGTGATACGGCAGGCCGAACGGGCGCGCTCCGTCCGCTTCTTCACCTCGCTGCCCGGTCCCGTGCGGGAGACCCTCGGCGATCAGCTGGTCAGCAGGCAGTACGGCAAGGGGGACCGGCTGCGCGGGGTCGCGCCCGGGTCGAGCGAGGTGCATTTCATCCTCTCCGGCTGTGTGGCCGAACGGACCACGTCCGCCGGGTCCACCACGCTGCGTTTCCGCGGCGCCGACTCCCTGCTCGGGGATGTGGAGATCGTCGACGAGACCGCCGGGCCCGCGGCGGCCCAATACCTCACCACCACCTGGACCCTGTCCTGTTCGATGCCGCGCATGCGCATGCTCGCCGAGAGCGAGATATCCGTGATGAAGGGCGTGGCGAAGACCATCTCCGAACGCCTGCGGACCAATGAGCGGGTCTACGCCAATTCCCGGCACGCGCCCATTCAGCGCGTCTGCACGCTGCTGCTGGAATTGCACCGGACATCCGGCATGAGCGCCCGGCTCCTGCCCGATTCCTCGGTGGAGGTCACGGGGCCGACGCAGGCGGAACTCGGAGAAGCCCTGATGCTCGGCCGGGCGACCATCGAGAACGTCATGGCGGAATTACGCATGATGGGAATCCTGACGACCGGGCACCGGCACTACGCGGTCAAGAACGTCGAATTGCTGACAGCCCTGGCCGAGGGAAAGGGCCCGTCGAAGGGCAAGGCGGGAAAGGGCCCGCCACCACCGCCGTCCCCCTTGCCGGAGCTGTGAGCGGGCCCGGGCCGGCGGCGTGGGGCCGCCCGGCAGGAGCTACGACGCCCTCCTTCGCGTGGCGGGGAGGAGGATCAGGTGCGTGCCCGGACGGCCCGCGCGGCGGCCGTTGGCGGTGCGGTAGACGTCGACCGCTCCGGCCGGACGCCAGTGCAGGCCGAGGCGCTTCGCGGTGTACATCGCCTCGTCCGCGCCGCGCAGCAGCTCCGAGAGGCCGGCGCCGGGCCGGCGGCCGACGCGGCACAGGCCGATCGACGCGCGGGGCGAGAGGGTGACGGCGCCGGTGTCCAGCGGGGCGGAGAGCCGGGCCGAGAGGCCGTACGTCAGCTCGCCGTCGAGGTCGGCGTCCGGCGCGAGACGGATCACGGCGGTGTACTCGTCGCCGCCCAGCCGCGCCGCGAACCCGCCCCGTTCCCGGCACCACCCGTCGAGCCGCCGCCCGACGGCGGCGATGACCTGGTCACCCACGGCGTGCCCGTGGGTGTCGTTGATCTGCTTGAAGCCGTTGAGGTCGAGGAGCAGCACGGCGGCGTCCGGGTGTTTGACGGCCCGCCGCGCGCGGGAGGTGAATTCGTCGCGGCACATGAGGCCGGTGAGGGGGTCGGTGCGGGCGGTGCGGAGTCGGCGGACGAGTATGAGCGCGTGGGCGGCCCAGCCGACGGTCGGCGCGGCTATGGGCAGGGCCTGGACGAGGAGGTTCATCGAGGAACACCTTCCGAACAGAGAGCTGGCCCGCACGGCTTCGCGGACTCGGCGCGTGCGGGCCGGTGTGTGGTCCGGTCATGCTGGAGATCCCCCCTTTCCGCCCGCTCGGTGCGAACTCGACCTCCGTACAGCGATGTTCGGATACCGGAGCCCCCACGTCTGGCGGGTGGGCCCGTTCCGGTGCAGGCTGTCCGGATGGACAAGGACCTCTCCCGCGTCGCGCTCACCCCTGCCGCCGCCGAGCTGATCCGACGGCTCCGGGAACGGCACGGGCCGCTGATGTTCCATCAGTCCGGAGGCTGCTGCGACGGCAGTTCGCCGATGTGCTATCCGTACGGCGAGTTCCGTACGGGTGGGTCCGACGTGCTGCTGGCCTCGCTCGTGGTGGAGGGGGTGGCGGAGCCCGTCGGGTTCTGGATGTCGGCGGACCAGTTCGAGCGCTGGCGGCACACACACCTGACCGTGGACGTGGTGGCGGGGCGCGGCAGCGGCTTCTCGCTGGAGGCGCCGGAGGGGGTGCGCTTCCTCGTCCGGTCACGGCTGCTGACGGACGAGGAGGCGGGCGCCCTGGACCGGGGGCCCGGCACGCGGCCCTACGACGCCGCGTCCACCAAGGACAGCATCCGCAGCCGCTCCGGCGGGCCCGGCCGCGCGTAGTACCAGCCCTGCGCGGTGTCGCAGCCGAGGATCCGCAGGTGCTCGGCCTGGGTGCCGGTCTCGACGCCCTCGACGGTCACGGACAGGTCGAGGGTGTGGGCGAGGGAGACAATGCCCTCGACGATCTTCACATCCACCGGGTCCGCGGGCGCGTGCTGCATGCCGCGGGTGAAGGAGCGGTCGAGCTTGAGCGTGCTGACGGGCAGCCGGCGCAGGTAGGAGAGGTTGGAGTAGCCGGTGCCGAAGTCGTCGAGGGCGATGTCCACGCCCATGTCGGCGAGTTGGCGCAGCGGGCGCAGCTCCTCCTCGTCGGCGCCGATCAGCGCGTTCTCGGTGACCTCCAGGCAGAGCGCGGACGGGGCGAGGCCGGACTCCTCCAGGACGGCGACGGTGTCGGCGACGAGGGAGGGGTAACGCAGCTGCGACGGCGAGAGGTTGACGTTGACGCGCATGGGCGCCTTCCCCGAACAGCCTTCCTGCCAGGCCCGTGCCTGCCGGAGCGACTCCTGGAGGACCCAGCGGCCGAGCGGCACGATCAGGCCGGTGCTCTCCGCGAGCGGGATGAACTGGTCGGGGCCGAGCACGCCGTGGATGGGGTGCAGCCAGCGGACGAGTGCCTCGGCGCCGCGCACGGCGCCGTCGGCGAGGCCGACGAGCGGCTGGTACTCGATGAAGAACTCGCTGTTGTCGAGCGCCGCGGGCAGCCGGTTGGTGAGGCTGTGCCGGGCGATCACGCGGGCGTCGGAGTCGGCGTCGGCGAGTTCGTAGCGGTTGCCGCCCGCCGCCTTGGCGCGGTACATCGTGATGTCGGCGCTGCGCAGCACCTCGGCGGCGCCCAGTTCGCCGGCGGCGCCCTCGACGATGCCGATGCTGGCGCGTACGGACAGGTCGCGGCCGTCGAGGCGGATCGGGCGGGAGAGGGCCGTCAGCATCCGGCGGGCGAGGGCGATGGCGTCGGCCTGGGCGGACGGCCCGGTGAGCAGGGCCACGAACTCGTCGCCGCCGAGGCGGGCGACGAGTTCGGCGGGGGCGGTGGCGCAGGCGCGGAGCCGTTCGGCGACGGCGACGAGGAGCTCGTCGCCCACGGCGTGGCCGAGGCTGTCGTTGACGGCCTTGAAGCCGTCGAGGTCGAGGTAGCACAGGCCGAAGCGGGCGGCTCCGCCGTCGTCCGCGGGGGCGGTGAGGGCGCGGTCGATGCTCTCGAAGAACAGGGTGCGGTTGGGCAGGCCGGTGAGGGCGTCGTGGGTGGCCTCGTAGCGCAGCCGCTCGTGGAGCAGCCTGCGCTCGGTGATGTCCTCCATGAGCGCGAGCTGGTACTGCGGCCGGCCGTGGGCGTCGCGGAGGAGGGCCACGGACAGGTCGGTCCACAGGACGCTGCCGTCGCCGCGGTAGTACGGCTTCTCGACGCGGTAGTAGTCGCGTTCGCCGCTGATGAGCTCCTTGTAGAGGCCCCAGACCTCGGGTGAGTCGTCGGGGTGGACCATCTCGCCGACGTTGCGGCCCATGACGTCCTGGGCCATGCCGCCGAACATCCGGGTGAGGGCGTCGTTGACGTCCATGATGCGGCCCTCGACGTCCGCGATACCGACGCCGATGGCGGCGCCCTCGAAGACGGCGCGGAAGCGGGCCTCGCTCGTGTGCAGGGCCTTCTCCGTCTCGGCCTGCGCGGCGAGCGCGGCGCGGGAGAGGGCCTCCTGCTCGGCCAGGGTGCGCTCGCGCAGGGCGCGGGCGAAGCCGGCGGCCAGGGAGTGCTGGAGGCGGGCGCACCGGTCGCGGGCCTCGGCTTCGGAGAGGCCGCCGCCGGGCGGGCAGTAGACCAGGAGGTAGGAGTCGACGGCGCTGAGGATCAGCGGGAGGGCCTCGGGGTCGGTGCAGTGGGCGGCCACGAGCGCGGCCCCGACCTCGGCGGCGGCCGTGGGGTCGAAGGGGCGGGTGCGCAGGGCGGCACCGAGCCGTCCGGCGAGCGGGACGAGGTGGTTCTCGAACTCGGCGCGGGTCAGATGGGTCGTCGTCGCCGGATAGACCGTCCGGCCCCAGATCGCGGCGAAGCGCTTGAGGCTGTCGTCACGGACGGGGTCGTCGCCGTGCCGCGCGAGCGAGGCGAGGATCCCGAGAGCCCGGCCGTCGGGACCCTGGATGCCGGGGCCTTGGATACCGGGGCCCTGGACGTTGGTGCCCTGCGGGTCGGGTCCCTGGACGCCGGAGCCCTGCCGGTCGGTGCCCTGGACAGCGGTGCCCCGCGGGTCGGCGGCAGGCTCCGCCACCGGTTCCGCTACCGGTTCCGGATGCCCGTCGCGGTGGGCATGGGTGTTGTGCCCCTGGGCACGGGAGCCGTACGGACCGGCCGGCTCCGCGCGGCCCTCGTCGCAGCAGGGGTCCTCGCTCGGTTCGCCTTTCCCCAGGCTGTTCGGCTGCGTGGGGCAGTCCGGTGCGCGGCCGCCGCGTACGCAGAACCCGGCGGCCAGGCCGGCCGTGGTGCCCAGGGCCGGCGCCCCGCTCCCGGGGCTCAGCCCGGCACCGGCGCTGCCGCCGATTCCGATTGCGGTTCCGCTCCAGATCTCGTTCACGGCTTGCGCCCCACCCCGGCGAAGCCTACGTACATCGCCGGATCGTCGCCCGGGTCCGCCGTGCCCGCGCGGCCCGCGACCGGGGCCTCGGGCCGCCACATCGGCATGGGCACCAGGCCCGGCTCGACCATCTCGAAGCCGTCGAAGAAGCGGGCCACCTCGCCGTGCGACCGCATCAGCAGCGGGGAGCCGACACCGCGGTAGACGCCCTCCACCCGCTCGCCCTCCTCCGGCTTGATCGGGCCGCTGTCGGTGGTGGCGTGGGTGAGGATCAGCAGGCTGCCGGGGGCGAGCGCGTCGCGCAGCTCGGCGACGGCGCCCCACGGGTCGTCGCGGTCCTCCATGAAGTGCAGGACGGCCACCAGCAGCAGCGCGACCGGCCGCCGCAGGTCGAGGAGCCTGGTGACCTCCTCGCCGGTCAGGATGTCCAGCGGCGCGCGCAGGTCCGCGGCCGCGATCGCCGCGCGCGCGTTGCCCGCGAGGACGGCGCGGCTGTGCGCGACGGCGACCGGGTCGTGGTCGACGTAGACGACGTGCGCGCCGGGGGCCGCCTCCTGGGCGACCTCGTGGACGTTGCCGAAGGTCGGGATGCCGGAGCCGATGTCGAGGAACTGCGTCACGCCCCGGCCGGCGGCGTAGCGCACGGCCCGCCGCATGAAGGCCCGGTTGGCCTGCATGACCTTCGGCAGGCCGGGGAAGGCGTCGATGGCCCTGCGCCCGGCCTCCCGGTCGACCTCGAAGTTGTGCGAGCCGCCCAGGTAGTAGTCGTAGATGCGGGACACGCTCGGCACGGAAAGGTCGATGCCTTGGGGGGCCCAGGTGGGACGCTCCATCAGTCTGTCTCTCCAGCTCATCGAACGGACATGTGAGCAGAGGCTACTGATCGCCCGTTCGAATGGAAGAAGCAAGTGGAAATCTGCGATCCGCATTTAACCGCGGTTCGCCCCTGCTCCCTGCGGGTGCTCCCCCCGAAGTACCCCAAAACCACTTTCGCACGTGAGATGCATCTCTCCCACTTCCCCCCTCACATACCTCTACGGCCACAACGGGCACATGCGCAACCCTTTGCACCGCCCTTCCTCGATTTGATCATGAATTGCACGGGGTTCAGCACCGGGGCTCTCGCCACATCGGCCACATCGGCGGGCCCTCGGGGAGCTCCACCGCCGTGCCCGTGAAGACGAAGCCGAGGCGCTCGTACAGACTCTTGCTACGCGCATTGCTCGCCTCCAGATAGGCCGGTATGCCCTCCCGGTCGCAGCGGTCGAGGGCCGTCGTCAGCAGCGCCCGGCCGCGGCCCTGGTTCCGGCGGCCGGGTGCCGTGACGATGACCGGCAGGTAGTAGTGCGACCGGTCGGCGGGGTGCGCCCGGGCCGTCAGCTCGCCGACGATCCGCACGCGCTCGTTGCCCCGGTCCGCGCCGACGAGCCGGTCGCCGAGGTCGTCCTCCTCCGCGCCCTCCCCCGCCGCCCGCACCGGCAGCCACAGCGCGGCCGCCGAGAGGTCGTCCGTCACGTCGGCCCAGCCGTCGCGCAGCGCCGCGTCCAGATACACGCCGAAGAATTCCGGCTGCACGGCACGCCGGTGCTCCTCGTCCGGGAAGACCCAGCCGCTGACCGGATCAGCCATGAACCCCTCTCCGATCAGCCGGCGGATCTCGTCCCGCTCCCCCGCGACGGCCCGGCGGATTCCCGGCACGACGGCGGTGTCCTGATGCACGGTCACGGCTCATTCCCCACATGCGAAATGACGTGGCTCTCACGCCGCGACGATCGTACGGACCGGTGGAGCGAGCCGTCGGCGCGAATGCGGTACGGCCTGAATGGCCGCCGAATGACGCGGTATTCACCGGCACATGAACATCAGCGGACTCCCACCGCCGCCAGTGCCCGGCACTGCGCGGCCGACGGTTCGGCCGGGAAGTAGAGATAGCAGATCCCTCCCGTGCCGCTCTTGACCTGCCCCTGCGCATTGCGGCGCTTCGTCCGCAGCCAGATGTTCTCGAACTGGCGGCGCTTGTAGACGTGCCGGACCGCGGCGTCCGTCGCGCTCGCCGGGTCATTGGCCACCACGTCGCCGCCGTGGGTGAATCCGACGACGCACATCAAGTGGCCCGCGGTGCCGTAGCCGGCGCCGTCGAGTTCGGAGGCGAGGAAGGACTGCGAGGTGATCACGGGAATTCCCGCGTGGATCAGTTTCTCCACGTCGTTCAGGGAACGCAGCCGGGTGACCACCGCCTGCATGTCGCGGTAGGTCGCGGCATAGGCGGCGTTGAACGGCCAGTTGCCGCAGCCCTGGTACTGGTAGTCGTAGGTGAAGCGGGCCGCCTGGCAGACCTGCGGATCGGCGTACGCGCGGTCCACCCAGGCGAGGTCCGCGGCCGACGGCGCCCGGCCCCAGTATTCGACGACCATCTGCGAGGAGGTCGGACTGCACCACGCCTCGCCGCCGTTGTCGTACTGCGGGTACTGCCCCTTGTGGATCTCCTGCGAATAGCGCGGCACCCGCAGCTCGCGCCCCGCCCCCTCCCCCGGTGCCGAGGCGGGCACGGTGAAGCGGTCGGGGATGTCGGAGCCCATGGCACCGAGCCGCCACACCGTGGGCGTCAGGCCGCTGCCGGGCCTGCGGAGGAGGGTGAGGCGCAGCTCGTACGAGGCCAGCCGGAGGCCCGTCGCGGGGTCGTCGACGGCGAGGGTGTCGGTGGAGACGCTGCTCCTGCCGTCCTTCTGCCCGTCGACGGAGGTGCGCCGGATGTCCCCGGCCGCGTCACCGGCGGTCCAGCGGCCCATCACGTACCACGGGGTGTGGCCGCCGCCGGTGTAGGCGCAGCGGAGCTCGACCTGGAGCCAGGTCCCGGCGGGCGCGTGGGCGTTCCAGGAGGCGACGATCTCGCTCGCGGGGGCCGTCAGCCGGTGGACGGGGCCGGTCCAGGTGGCGTACTCCCAGGTGGCCGTGGTGCCGGTGTGCGGGTCCTGGTGGTCGAGGGTGCCGGCGGGGTGGTCGATGACCAGGCCGGGGCGATGGCCCGCGCGGACCCGGGTGCCGTGGGCGGTGCCGTGCCGCCAGTCGGCGGGGGTGAGCCAGGCGTGGTAGTCGATGGTTCCTCCTCCCGAGGGGGCGGCGAAGGCCGGTCCGGGGGTGGTGACCGCGGCGGCGGCCGCGCCGAGTGCGGCGGCCAGGACGGTGCGTCTGCTGGACATGGCGTGATCCTCGTGGTCGGGCGCCGGTGGGGGTGGCGAAGGGCTTCTCCCCGGTCCCGCCCCTTGCCGAAACGGGCCCCTGCCCCGGGCCCCGTCCCCCGGGGAGGGCACGCGCCGGGCCGGGCGGTACGACTCCGCCCGTACCGCGCATAACGTGGGATCGTGAACGACCCCAGCACCCTCCTGCCGCTCGCCCGGGAACTGCGCGCGCTCCCGCCGTCCCTCGGGCCGGTGCGGCTCGTGGCCGTCGACGGCCACGCGGGCTCCGGCAAGACCACCTTCGCCGCCCGCCTCGCGTCCGCCCTCGGTGGCGCCCCGGTCCTCCATCTGGACGACCTCGCCACCCACGAGGAGCTCTTCGGCTGGACCGGGCGGCTGCGCTCCTGGGTCCTGGAACCGCTGGCCCGGGGCGAGACGGCCCGCTACCGCGCCTACGACTGGGTGGCCCGGCGGTTCGCCGAGGAGCGCGAGCTCCCGCCCGCGCCGGTCGTGCTCGTGGAGGGCGTGGGAGCCGGCCGCCGGGAGCTGCTCCCCCAGCTGGCGTGTCTGCTGTGGATGGAGTTGACGGATGAAAACTCGTGGGAAAGGGGTCAACTCCGTGATGGTCCCGAACTGACCGATTTCTGGGACGGCTGGAAGCGAGCGGAGCGGCGCCACTTCTCGACGGACCCGACGCGCCCGCGCGCACAACTCCTGATTCTCCAGTGCAAGGAGGGGTACGAGGTGCTGCCGGGACCCCAAGAGAGCCCCTGAACCGCCCTCGTGCTCACGCTCGGTGAGCAACCGGGGCCGGTCCGCCGGTCGTCCTCGACCGATCCCCGCCGAGTGCGCCAACTCGGCTTGACCGAGGGGGCGTACAGGACTTACGTTCTCATTAGGCGGCTGACGCGAGTCGCCGCAGGACGCGAAGCCCCCGGTTGTTCCCCCGTGATCGGGGGCTTCGTACTTTCCACGTCACCCCCTTTTGAGCGCTTTGCTCCACCGCCCCCTTCACCCTGGGTGACCATCTTCCGGAGCGCTTTCCGGCCCCTCGGGTCCGCCCCCGCGCCGTGAACAGCGGTGCCGCACCCTTCGGCCCCCACCGACCACGCAGGTACGATGCCAGTCGGCACACTTATCGGCTGGCGTGTCGGCACACTGGTCAACTCCCGTCCACAGCACAGCGGTTCGGCAAGGCGCGCCAGGCAATCGCCCGGCTGCACGCTACGGGGGCAGGGTTTGTGGGGGACGTGATGGATTTCGGCATGCAGGGCCCACCCGCCCCGGCCGATCTCGCCTGGCTGCGCGCCGTCGACGCCTACACGATGGGCGCGTACGCGCAGGCCGAAGAGGAGTTCCGGGCCGCGGTCCAGGCGGATCCCGGCATGGCCGACGCCTGGCTCGGCCTGCACGCGCTGCGCGCCGAGACGACCACGGCACTGCTGCGCATGTACCGCCACCGCGAGCGGTTCGGCGAGCAGCGCACCCGCCACCGGCGCACCCTCAATTCCTGGTACTGGCTGGGCTGGTGGGTCCAGCCGGTCCTGGAGAGCGGCCGCGACCTGCTCCTCGCCCACGCCTCGCACTGGCTCGACGGCCGCCATGTGCCCGAGCTCGACCGGGCCCTGGCCGACTGCCCGCCCGTCGAGACCGACCCCCAGGCCCGCTTCCTGCACGCCTGCCGCGCCTACCTCGTCAAGGACTGGGAGCAGCTCGTCCGGCACACCGAGCCGCTGCTCGACGATCCGCTGCTGGGCATCGAGGCGGGGCTCTTCGGCGGCATGGCCCGGGTCCGCCTGGAGATGTACGGCCAGGCCGAACCGCTGCTGTCCGCCGCCCTGATGCGCTGCCGCAGCGAGCAGCCGCAGCGCAAGGAGCTGCGCTACTGGCTGGCCCGTGCCCACGAGGGCACCGGCCGCAGTGCCGCCGCCCTCCCCCTCTACCGCGCCGTGCACCGCGTCGACCCGTCCTTCATGGACACCTCCGCCCGGCTGACCGCCATCGCCGACGGGGACGGCCTGGACGACCATCTGGACCTGGCCCCGGTGCCCTCGGGCGGCCCGCCGGGCCCGGGCGCCGAGGGCCCCGCCGACACGGCGGGCGAGCCGGACTCCCTGTCCGCGCCGGACCCCCTCGACGGCCGCGACCTGCTGACCGGCACCGGCCCGGAGCCCACGGGTACGGCACAGGCCGGTCCCGACGGCGTACGCCGGATGACCCGGATCCCGGTGCCGCAGCAGCCCGCGCCCCAGCCGGTGCCGGGCCCCTCCGACCCCGTGCTGCTGGCGAAGGCCCTCTCCGAGCTGGAGCGGATGGTGGGCCTTGAGCCCGTCAAACGGCAGGTGCGGGCGCTCTCCGCCCAGCTGCACATGGCCCGGCTGCGGGCGGGCCAGGGGCTGCCGGTGCAGCCGCCCAAGCGGCACTTCGTCTTCTCCGGCCCCTCGGGCACCGGCAAGACCACCGTGGCCCGCATCCTGGGCCGGGTCTTCTACGCCCTGGGGCTGCTCGGCGGCGACCACCTGGTCGAGGCCCAGCGCGCCGATCTGGTCGGCGAGTTCCTCGGCCAGACCGCGGTCAAGGCCAATGAGCTGATCGACTCGGCGCTCGGCGGGGTGCTCTTCGTCGACGAGGCGTACAGCCTCTCCAACTCCGGCTACAGCAAGGGCGACGCGTACGGCGACGAGGCCCTCCAGGTGCTCCTCAAACGCGCCGAGGACAACCGCGACCGGCTCGTCGTCATCCTCGCCGGCTACCCCGAGGGCATGGACCGGCTGCTCGCCGCCAACCCCGGCCTGGGCTCCCGCTTCACCACCCGCGTGGACTTCCCCAGCTACCGCCCGCGCGAACTCACCAGCATCGGCCAGGTGCTGGCCGCGGAGAACGGCGACCAGTGGGACGAGGAGGCGCTGGAGGAGCTGCGCAGCGTCAGCTCCCACGTCGTCGAGCAGGGCTGGATCGACGAGCTCGGCAACGGCCGCTTCCTGCGCACCCTTTACGAGAAGAGCTGCGCGTACCGCGACCTCCGCCTGTCGGGGTACGCGGGCACGCCGACCCGGGACGACCTCGCCACACTGCGCCTGGCGGACCTGATGCAGGCATACGGCGAGGTCCTCTCGGGCCCGGGCTGGACCACCCCCCGCCGCGAATCCCGAGACCCCCAGGACCCGCCGTGACGATATACAGCCCGTCCGGCGCCTGAGGACAACGCGCGAAGCGCGTTGCGGGGGTCTGGGGGCTTGCCCCCAGTTTCGGGAAGGGGCGAGGCTGAGGAACAAACAGCCCGCCCGGCGCCTGAGGACGCGGCCGCAGGCCGCTCCCGCCGCAGGCGGCAACGAACCCGCAGCCGGGGGGGGGACAGGGGCACACCCCTGAACCCGCACCCGGGAGCCAGGGGCACCCACCCCCACCTCAGCCCGCCATCACCCCCCGCTCCCGCCCCACAAGCACCGGCTCAGCCCGAAGCTCCGGCACCAGAGCCCGCACCGGCGCAGCCACCCGGTGCGAAGGATCCCGCACCTCACCCACGAGCATCTCCAGCACATCCTCCAGCGCCACAAGACCCAGCACCTTCCCGGACGCGTCGGTCACGGCGGCCAGGTGCGCGGCCGCGCGCCGCATCACGGTGAGCGCGTCGTCCAGCGGGAGTTCGGCCCGCAGGGTCTCCACCCGCCGCCAGACGTGCTGCGGCACGGCCCGCTCGCGGTCCTCCAGGTCCAGGACGTCCTTCACGTGCAGGTAGCCCATGATGGCGCCGCCGGGACCGGCCACCGGGAAGCGGGAGTAACCGGTGCGTACCGTCAGCTCCTCGATCTGCCGGGGCGTGACGGACGGGGCGACCGTGACCAGCGCCGCCGGGTCGAGGAGGACGTCGGTGACCGGGCGGCTGCCCAGCTCCAGCGCGTCCTCCAGCCGCTCCTGCTCGGCCGGTTCGAGGAGACCGGCCTGGCGGGAGTCCTCCACCAGGCGGTTGAGCTGCTCGCTGGTGAACACCGCCTCCACCTCGTCCTTGGGCTCGACCCGGAACAGCCTCAGCACCCCGTGCGCGCAGGCGCCGAGGAGGGCCGTGACCGGCCGGCACAGCCGGGCGAAGGCGACGAGCCCCGGGCCGAGCCACAGCGCGGCACGGTCGGGCGCCGACATCGCGAGGTTCTTCGGCACCATCTCGCCGATGACGAGGTGGAGGAAGACCACGAGGGCCAGGGCGATCACATAGCCCAGCGGGTGGACCAGCCCGTCGGGCAGCCCCACCGCGTGGAAGACGGGCTCCAGCAGGCGCGCGACCGTCGGTTCGGCGACCGCGCCGAGGGTGAGCGAGCAGATGGTGATGCCGAACTGCGCGGCCGCCATCATCTGCGGGAGGTTCTCCAGCCCGGTCAGCACCGTACGGGCCCGCGCGGAGCCCTCGGCGGCCTTCGGCTCGATCTGGCTGCGGCGCACGGACACGAGCGCGAACTCGGCGCCCACGAAGAAGCCGTTGGCCAGGACCAGCAGCACGGCGAAGAGGAGTTGCAGCACGCTCATCGCTGCTCCCCCTTGGCACCGGTGGTGCGCATCAGGCGCACCCGTTCGGCCCGGTGGTGCGCCACCTGCCGTACGGAGAGCCGCCAGCCCGGCAGTTCGGCGGTGTCGCCGGGGGCGGGGATCCGGCCGAGGAGACCGGCGACCAGGCCGGCGACCGTCTCGTAGGGGCCGTCGGGCGCCTCCAGGCCGACGCGGCGCAGGGTGTCGACCCGGCAGCCGCCGTCGGCCTCCCAGCCGGCGCGGCCGTCCTCGCAGGCGACGGGGGCGAGTTCGGGCCGGGCGTCCTCGTCGTCGTGCTCGTCGCGCACCTCGCCGACGAGCTCCTCGACGATGTCCTCCAGGGTCACCACGCCGGCCGTGCCGCCGTACTCGTCGACGACGACGGCTATCGGCTGCTCGCTGCGCAGCTGCTCCAGCAGCGGCTGCACGGGCAGCGTGCCCGGCACGAGCATGGGCGCGACCGCGATCCGGCCGACCGGCGTGCGCAGCCGGTCGTGGCCGGGGACCGCGAGGGCGTCCTTGAGGTGGACCATGCCGACGACCTCGTCCAGGCGCTCCCGGTAGACCGGGAAGCGGGAGAGGCCGGTGGCGCGGGTGAGGTTGAGGACGTCCTCCGCGGTCGCGGTCGACTGGAGGGCGCTGACCTTCACCCGCGGGGTCATCACGTGCTGGGCCGTGAGCCCGCCGAGCGAGAGGGTCCGTACGAACAGGTCGGCGGTGTCCTGCTCCAGGGCGCCGGCGCGCGCCGAGTGCCGGGCGAGGGAGACGAGTTCGCCGGGGGTGCGGGCGGAGGCCAGCTCCTCGGCGGGCTCGACGCCCAGGGCCCGTACGAGCCGGTTGGCGACCGTGTTGAGCAGGGTGATCACGGGCCGGAAGAGGTGCGCGAAGGCGTGCTGCGGGCCGGCGACGAAGCGGGCGACCTGGAGGGGCCGGGAGACGGCCCAGTTCTTGGGCACCAGTTCGCCGATGACCATCTGGACGGCGGACGCCACCAGCATGCCGGTCACCACGGCGACGCCGGGGGCGGCGCCCTCCGGCAGTCCGGCGAGGGTGAGCGGCCCGGTGAGCAGCCGTCCGAGGGCGGGCTCCGCGAGCATGCCGACCACCAAGGAGGTGATGGTGATGCCGAGTTGGGTGCCCGAGAGCTGGAAGGAGAGCTCACGCAGGGAGGCGACGACGGTGCGGGCGCGGCGGTCGCCGGCGGCGGCGGCCCGTTCGGCC
This sequence comes from Streptomyces sp. NPDC025618, assembly GCF_055558795.1. Taxonomy (NCBI): domain Bacteria; kingdom Bacillati; phylum Actinomycetota; class Actinomycetes; order Kitasatosporales; family Streptomycetaceae; genus Streptomyces; species Streptomyces sp. NPDC025618. Next base: position 27,888 of record NZ_JBVHLW010000010.1, read on the forward strand.
TCCGGCCTCTCGACGGTCACCAGGCCGAACTCGGCGGCGACGAAGAAGCCGTTCGCGAGAATGAGGAAGAGCGCTGCCGCCAGAAGCAGCAGGGACACGGTGACACTCATGCCGCCGCCTCGTCACGGTGGGCGGCGGCGCAGGTACTACAGGACGATCCGTCCATTGCCGGAGGGAGTCACTCCTCGGTTCGCAGGTGCCCCGCGGGGCCGTGGGGTCCACGGCCGGAACGGCGTGTGCGGGGCGGGGCACGGTGTGCCCGTGGCACCAGAGTAATCAAGGACTCGCGATCTTGGGGCGGTCGACGGCGGTCAGGTCGCGGACCGGCCGGTGCCGTGCGCCTCGGCGAGGGCCCGCAGGGCGCGGGCGTGGGTGATGGCCTGCTGCTTGGCGATGCCCGGCTGGATGCCCATGGCGGACAGCGTGGTGCCGTCGGAGAGGTCGAGGCGGACCCAGGGGTCGCCGGCGCGCAGATTGACGCGGACGATCTGGGCCCAGGCCAGCTTGCGGGTCGTCGCCATATTGACGACGGTGACGCCGTCCTCGGTGGCGACGACCTTGGGCCGGGCGAGCAGCGCGAGGACCCCGAAGACGACGAGTCCGGCGGTGGTGAAGGTGATCCGGTCCCCCGTGCTGAAGCTGCCGGTCAGCAGGGCGCCCGCCGTGAGCACGACGAACAGCGCGGCGCCGAGGCCGAGCAGCACGGCCCGGGTGACGGTCGGGCGGAAGGTGACCGGAAGGGCGGGCGGCGGCAGGGGGGTGGACACGGCGTGAACGTTCTCTCGGCGTCGTCGGGGCTCGCGTGCGGGGTGGGCGCCGTCAGAGGCGGCAGGCGTGGATGCCGGTGGTGAGGATGGCGCGCGCGCCGAGCTCGTAGAGCTCGTCCATGATCCGCTGGGCGTCCTTGGACGGGACCATGGAGCGGACCGCGACCCAGCCCTCGTGGTGCAGCGGGGAGACGGTGGGCGACTCCAGGCCGGGGGTGAGGGCGACGGCGCGCTCGACGTGCTCGACCCGGATGTCGTAGTCCATCATCACGTAGCGGCGGGCGACGAGGACGCCCTGCATGCGGCGGAGGAACTGCTGGACCTTGGGGTCGTCGGCCGGGGCACCGGCGCGGCGGATGACGACTGCCTCGGACTCCAGGATCGGCTCGCCGATGATCTCCAGCCCGGCGTTGCGCAGGGTGGTGCCGGTCTCGACGACATCCGCGATGATCTCGGCGACGCCGAGCTGGATGGCGGTCTCGACGGCGCCGTCGAGGTGGACGACGGAGGCGTCGACGCCGTTGTCGGCGAGGTGCTTGGTGACCAGGCCGGAGAAGGAGGTGGCGACGGTCATCCCGCCGAACTCGCCGACCTCCTTCGCGGTGCCCGGCCGGGTGGCGTAGCGGAAGGTGGACCCGGCGAAGCCGAGCTGCATGATCTCCTCGGCCCGCGAGCCGGAGTCCAGCAGCAGGTCCCGGCCGGTGATGCCGATGTCGAGCTTGCCGGAGCCCACGTAGACCGCGATGTCACGGGGGCGCAGGAAGAAGAACTCGACGTCGTTGGCGGAGTCGACCAGGACCAGTTCCCTGCGGTCCTTGCGCTGGCGGTAGCCGGCCTCATGGAGCATCGCCGACGCAGGCTCGGAGAGAGAACCCTTGTTGGGAACGGCGATGCGCAGCATGAGGTCGTTTTCCTTTGTGCGTGGGCTTGGGGGATGTGCTGGGGTGGTGCTGATCAGAGGTGAGCGTATACGTCGTCGAGGGAGATTCCCCGGGCGACCATCATCACCTGTACGTGGTAGAGGAGCTGGGAGATCTCCTCGGCCGTGGCGTCGGCGCCCTCGTACTCGGCGGCCATCCAGACCTCGGCGGCCTCCTCGACGACCTTCTTGCCGATGGCATGGACGCCCTTGCCCACGAGCTCGGCGGTGCGGGAGGTGGCGGGGTCGCCGGTGGCGGCCTTCTGCTGGAGCTCGGTGAAGAGCTCCTCGAACGTCTTCTTGGACATGGTGGTCCTACCCTACGCCGCTCCCCGGCCGCTTCAGTGCCAGGGCTCGGACACCGAACGGAGGACGGCGGCGGTGGCGACGGCCGCGGTGACCGCCTCGTGTCCCTTGTCCTCCGCCGAGCCCTCCAGGCCGGCCCGGTCCAGGGCCTGCGCCTCGTCGTCACAGGTGAGGATGCCGAAGCCGACGGGGACGCCGGTGTCGACGGAGACCTGGGCAAGGCCCTGGGTGACGCCCTGGCACACGTAGTCGAAGTGGGGCGTGCCGCCGCGGACGACGACGCCGAGCGCCACGATCGCCTGGTAGCCGCGGCCCGCCAGCGCCTTGGCGGCCACGGGGAGTTCCCAGCTGCCGGGCACGCGCAGCAGGGTCGGCTCGTCGATGCCGAGGTCGTGCAGGGCGCGCAGGGCACCGTCGACGAGTCCGTCCATCACCTTCTCGTGCCACTGCGCGGCGATCACGGCCACACGCAGGTCCTGGCAGTTCCGCACACTCAGCTCGGGGGCGCCCTTGCCGCTCACGTTTCTCCTCGGGTTTCTGGTCGGGTGACGGTTCGTGGTGCTACTGGTTGCCGCAGGCGGAGACCGGGTCGGGGTCGAGCCAGGGCAGGTCGTGCCCCATCCGGTCCCGCTTGGTCCGCAGATAGCGGAGGTTGTGCTCGCCGGCCTTCACGGGCATCGGCTCGCGGCCGGTGACCCGCAGGCCGTGCCGCACGAGGGCGGCGGTCTTGTCGGGGTTGTTGGTCATCAGCCGCAGCGAGCGCACTCCGAGGTCGGCGAGGATCCGCGCGCCCGCCGCGTAGTCGCGGCCGTCGGCGGGCAGGCCCAGTTCCAGGTTGGCGTCCAGCGTGTCGCGGCCGTCCTCCTGGAGCTCGTAGGCGCGCAGCTTGGGCAGCAGACCGATGCCGCGTCCCTCGTGGCCGCGGAGGTAGAGGACGACGCCGCGCCCCTCGGCGGTGATCCGTTCGAGCGAGGCGTGCAGCTGCGGGCCGCAGTCGCAGCGCAGCGAGCCGAAGACGTCGCCGGTGAGGCACTCGGAGTGGACGCGCACGAGGACGTCCTCGCCGTCGCCGAGCTCGCCCGCGACGAGGGCGATGTGCTCGACGCCGTCGGTGGTCGAGCGGTAGCCGACGGCCCGGAAGTCGCCGAAGGCGGTGGGCAGCCGGGTCTCCGCCTCGCGCCGGACGGTGGGCTCGGCGGAGCGGCGGTAGGCGATCAGGTCCTCGATGGAGATGACCGCCAGGCCGTGCTTGCGGGCGAAGGGGATCAGCTCGGGCAGCCGCAGCATCGCGCCGTCCTCGCCCGCGATCTCCACGATCGCGGCGGCGGGTCGCAGCCCGGCGAGCCGGGCGAGGTCCACGCCCGCCTCGGTGTGGCCGTCGCGCACGAGGACGCCGCCGGGCCGGGCGCGCAGCGGGAAGACGTGGCCGGGGCGGACGAAGTCGCCGGGCTCGGTCGTGGGGTCGGCGAGCAGCCGGATGGTGGCGGCGCGGTCCGCGGCGGAGATCCCGGTGGAGACGCCGTGGGCGGGGACGGCGTCGACGGAGACGGTGAACGCGGTGCGCATCGCCTCGGTGTTGGTCTCGACCATCTGCGGCAGGTCGAGCCGGGCGATGTCCGGCTCCTCCAGGGGCACGCAGATCAGGCCGCGGCACTCGCTCATCATGAAGGCGACGATCTCGGTGGTGACCTTCTCGGCCGCGACGACGAGGTCGCCCTCGTTCTCGCGGTTCTCGTCGTCGACCACGACGACGGGCCGCCCGGCCGCGATGTCGGCGATGGCGCGCTCGACCGGGTCGAGGGTGAGGTCCTCGGTCTCGTGCCGGCTCTGCACGGCGGTCATCATTCCTCTTCCTTGGGTCGCTCGGGTCGCTCGTGTCACTCGGATCGCTCGGGTCACGACAGTGCCCCTTCCAGCGCGGCCCGCTCGGCGGCGCTCGTCAGGGCGCGGGAGCGCAGCCACCAGTCACGCATGCCCCACACGACGACCGCGAAGTAGACGACGTAGACCAGGCCCGAGAAGGCGAGGCCGCTGCTGAAGGCGAGCGGGACGCCGACCACGTCCACGAGCAGCCAGGCGAACCAGAATTCGGTGAGGCCGCGGGCCTGGCAGACCATCGCGGCGAGCGTGCCGACGAAGATGTACGCGTCCGGCCAGGGGTTCCAGGACAGGTCGGGCACCGCGGTGAAGAGGCCGCCGACAGCGAGCGTGCCGAGCGCGGTGCCCGCGGCCAGGGCGCCGCGCTCGCGCCAGGTCGCGAAGCGGACGGCGATCGAGCCGTCCTGGGCGTCGCGCTTGCCGCGCTGCCACTGCCGCCAGCCCCACACCGAGACGCCGATGACGAGGAGTTGCTTGCCGATGCCGCCGCTGAGGTGGGCGGAGGCGTAGGCGGCGACGAGGATCAGACCGGAGAGGAGCTGGACGGGCCAGGACCATATGGAGCGCCGCCAGCCGAGGGCGAGCGCGATGAGGCCCACGCTGTTGCCGATCATGTCGGACCAGATGACGCGCTGGCCGAGCACGGAGAACGCCTCGTCATTGAGCCACTGCACGGCGTTCACGCGACCGGCTCCCCGGCTCCCGGCACCGCGCCGTCGGCCAGCAGCCGCTCGACGTATTTGGCGAGCACGTCCACTTCGAGGTTGACGGGGTCGCCGGGCTGCTTGATGCCCAGGGTGGTCAGTTGGAGCGTGGTGGGGATGAGGCTGATGGTGAAGAAGTCGTCGCCCGCCTCGACCACGGTCAGGCTGACGCCGTCGACGGTGATCGAGCCCTTGTCGACGACATAGCGGCGCAGGCCGGCCGGGAGGGCGATCTTCACGATCTCCCAGTGCTCGCCGGGGATCCGCTCCACGACGGTGCCGGTGCCGTCGACATGGCCCTGGACGATATGGCCGCCGAGGCGCCCGCCGAGTGCCATGGGCCGCTCCAGGTTCACCCGGGAGCCGGGGGCGAGGGCGCCGAGGCTGGAGCGCTTGAGGGACTCGGCCATCACATCGGCGGTGAACTCGCCGTCGGCGGTCTCGACGACGGTGAGGCAGACGCCGTTGACGGCGATCGAGTCGCCGTGCTTGGCGCCCTCGGTGACGAGCGGGCCGCGCAGCCGGAAGACCGAGGAGTCGCCCTGGCTGTCCACGGCGACGACCTCGCCCAGTTCTTCGACGATTCCGGTGAACACGTTCAGTTCTCCTCAAGGGCGGAAGCGGTGGGGGTGGCGGTGATCCGCAGGTCGGGGCCGAGGCGGGCGACGTCGGTCACCTCCAGGCGCAGCGTCTGCGCGATGGTGCCGATGCCCGCGTCGCCGAGGGCGGCGGGTCCGGCGCCGAGCAGCGCGGGCGCGAGGTAGCCGACGACGCGGTCGACGGCCCCGGCGGCGACGAAGGAGCCGGCCAGCGACGGCCCGCCCTCCAGCAGGACGGAGCGGACGCCGCGCCCGTGCAGCTCGGCGAGCAGTGCGTGGATGTCGAGGCCGGCCGCGCCGCGCGGCAGCCGGACGGTGTCGGTGCCGGGCAGGTGCCGGGTGTCGGCGTGCTCGCCGACGGCGATCAGGGTGGGTGCCGCGTCGTCCAGGACGCGGGCGCCGGGCTTGACCGTGGCGTGGGTGTCGACGACGACGCGCAGCGGCTGGGTGACGCCGTCCCGGCCGCGGACGGCCAGGTGCGGGTCGTCGGCGCGCAGGGTGCCGGAGCCGACGACGACGGCGTCGGCCTCGGCGCGCAGCCGGTGGACGTCGGCGCGGGACGCGGCGGAGGTGATCCAGCGGCTGGTGCCGTCGGCGGCGGCGCTTCGGCCATCGAGGGTCGCCGCGTATTTCCACTGGACGAAGGGGCGGCCGCGGAGCACCGAGGTGAGCCAGGCGGCGTTGCCCGCCGCGGCCTCGTCGGCGAGCAGCCCGCCCTCCGTGCCGACCCCGGCGGCGGCCAGGGTGGCCGCGCCTCCGGTGGCCGTGGGGTTGGGGTCGGCGACGGCGTAGACGACGCGGGCCACTCCGGCGGCGAGCAGGGCCTGTGCGCACGGTCCTGTGCGTCCGGTGTGGTTGCAGGGTTCGAGGGTGACGACGGCGGTGCCGCCGCGGACGTCACGGCCGGAGTCCGCCGCGTCCCGGAGGGCGGCGACCTCGGCGTGCGGGCCGCCGGCGCGGCGGTGCCAGCCCTCACCGGCGGTGCGGCCGTGCGCGTCGAGCAGGACACAGCCGACGACGGGATTGGGGCTGGTGGAGCCGAGGGCGCGCGCGGCGAGTGCGATGGCCCGACGCATCGCGTCGGTTTCGGCCTGGGTGGCCACCGGGTCCTCCTGCCTCATCGGGCACGGACTCCGGGGCTGTCGTACGGGACGACGAAGAGCGGGGACGCGGACCGGGGTGCGCCGAGGCCGAAAAAGAGGGGTCCGCCCCTGAAGAGGGCCGGATCACCTGACGCCGGTGTGCCGGTATGCGTGCCCGCCGCGCACTGCCTCCCATCCGGACTTTAACCGTCGGTCCAGGAATTTCACCTGGTCAACCGGCCGCTGGCTGCGGACGGGTCGCGGACTGTAACCGCCGGTTCGGAATTTCACCGACCCCGGAGTGCGCTGCGTAACTAATTGTCTGTAGATGCTACATCGAGCCTGACCTGCGCGTTCCTCCAGCACCGTCAGTTCGACGCCTTTGAGCGTACGCCGAGGGGCGGGGCGGTGTCCACGGTGATGTAGGTCGCCGCAAGGGGTCGACCGGCCGCGCCCGGTTCGGGGAGGATGCGCCTCCATGGGCGCGGACAAGAGGGGCGCGGACAAGAGGGACAAGAGAGGTAAGGACGTCCGGTTACACCGGGCGCGGCTCGCGGTGGCCGTGGTGTTCGCCGTGCACGGCGCGGTGACCGGAAGCTTCGCGACCCGTGTCCCGTGGATCCAGGCACACGCGGGGATCGACGCGGGCCGGCTGGGGCTGGCGCTGGCGTTCCCCGCGATCGGGGCGTCCGCGGCGATGCCGCTCGCGGGGTGGGTGAGCCACCGGCTGGGTTCTCGGGCCGCGCTGCGCCTGCTGCTGTCGTCGTGGTGCGCGTCTTTGGCGCTGCCCGCCCTCTCCCCCGGGCTGCTCACGCTGTGCGCGGCGCTCGGCGTCTACGGCGCGACGGCCGGCATGGCGGACGTGGCGATGAACGCGCTGGGCGTGGAGACCGAGGAGCGGATCGGCCGCTCGATCATGTCGGGGCTGCACGGGATGTGGAGCGCGGGGGTGCTGGCCGGTTCGGCGGCGGGCACGGTCGCGGCGCACGCGGGCACGGACGCCCGCCTCCACCTGGGGATCGCGGCGGGCGCGCTCCTGCTCCTCGCCACGCTCACCTGCCGGTGGGTGCTCGACCTGCGGACCGCGCCCGGGGAACACCCGCCGCCGCGCTTCTCGCTGCCCCCGCGGGCGGCGCTGGCCATCGGCGCGGTGGGGTTCTGCGCGGTGTTCGCGGAAGGCGCGAGCCTGGACTGGTCGGCGGTCTATCTCCGCGACGTCATCGGATCGGAGCCGGGTGTCGCGGCCGCCTGCACCACGGCGTTCTCCTGCACGATGGCGGCGGCCCGGTTCGCGGGGGACGCGGCGGTGCGCCGGTTCGGCCCGGTGCGGACCGTACGGGCGGGAGGCGCGCTGGCCACGGCCGGTGGGGTGCTGGCGGTCTCCGCGGGCGGGCCGGTGGCCGCGATCGCGGGCTTCGCGCTGATCGGCCTGGGCATCGCGGTGGTGGTGCCGCTCGCGTTCGCGGCGGCGGGGCGCAGCGGTCCCGCGCCGAGCCAGGCCATCGCCGGGGTCGCCACGATCACCTACGCCTCGGGCCTGATCGCGCCGGCCGCCATCGGCGAGATCGCGCACGCCAGTTCGCTCGTGGTGTCGTTCACCCTCGTCACCGTGCTGACGACGGGGATGGTGCTGGGGGCGGGGGTGCTGCGCACTCCCGCGCGCGGAGCGGTGGGCGCGGGCCCGGCGGGCGAGCGTGCGAACGCCGCGGCGGAGTGAGCGCGGCAGTGGGCCGTACGGAGGACCCTCACGGGTCCTCCGTACGGCCCGGAACCAGCCGGCGGTGAGCCGTCGGTGGTTAGAGGATGCCGAACAGACCGCCGAAGCCGCCGAAGCCACGGCCGCCCCAGCCGCGCCCGCCGAAGTCACAGCGGCGGTCGCAGTCGTCACGGTCCCAGCGGTCCCAGCCGCGGTCCCCACGGTCCCAGCGGCCCCAGTGGTCGCCGCGACCGCGGTCGCAGTCGTCCCGGTCCCAGCGGCCGTGGTCGCGACCGTGGTCCCAGCGGCCGTGGTCACGGTCGTGGTCCCAGCGGCCGTGGTCACGGTCACGGCCGTGGTCGCCACGGTCACCGTCGTGGTCATGGTCGTGGCTCCACGCCTGGACCGTCGCGACGTGGGCCGGAGCGGCCTGGGCCACGCCGGCGATCGGGACGATGGCAGCCGCGGCGAGCACGGTGGCGGCCGCGGTGCGGCCGACGAGGTTACGCATGAATGTCTCCTGGATTGCAGGAATCGGACACAGAGACCCATACCTCGCACGAAGCAAGAAACAGCCCAGGTTCACGGTCATACAGTCGTACGGACCATTGATTGCCCCGATTGCAGCAACGGCGGCCCGTGCCGGACCGGCGGCGACGGCCGGGATCACGGGCCGGAGCCACTTAACATGGTCCGGATTCCCCCCACCTCGAACATTTGGAGCACTCATGGGCCTCGGCGTGCGCTGGACTCTGCACGGGGACGGGCGCACCCCGGCACCCGGGGCCGTCGTGCGACCGGACGAGCGGCTCACCTGGCCGCGGACGGCGGGGCTCGGCGCGCAGCATGTGGTGGCGATGTTCGGGGCGTCCTTCGTCGCTCCGGTGCTCATGGGCCTCGACCCCAACCTCGCGATCATGATGTCGGGCGTCGCGACGATCCTCTTCCTGCTCGCGACGCGCGGCCGGGTGCCCAGCTATCTGGGGTGCAGCCTCTCCTTCGTCGGGGTCGCCGCGATCATCCGGGCGCAGGGCGGCGGCACCGCGGCCGTCACCGGCGCGATCTTCGTGGTCGGCGCGGCGCTGTTCCTGAGCGGCCTGGCCGTCCGGAGGTTCGGCGCGCGGATCATCCACGCGGCGATGCCGCCGGTGGTCACCGGCGCCGTGGTCATGCTGATCGGCTTCAACCTCGCGCCGGTCACCGCCCGGACGTACTGGCCGCAGGACCAGTGGACGGCGCTGCTGACGATGCTCGTCACCGGGCTGGCCGTGGTCTGCCTGCGCGGGTTCTGGTCCCGCGTCGCGATCTTCCTGGGGCTGCTCTTCGGCTACGGCGTCTCCTGGGCCTTCGACCGGGTCTTCGGGAAGATCCACTCCGTGCACGGCGGGCCGGAGGCGGTCGACCACTGGCGGCTCGACCTCTCCGGCGTCTCCAAGGCCGACTGGATCGGCCTGCCCTCGCTGCACGGGCCCACGTTCAGCTGGTCCGCGATCCTGGTGGCCCTGCCGGTCGTCATCGCCCTGATCGCCGAGAACGCCGGACACGTCAAGGCCGTCGGCGAGATGACCGGCGACCCGCTGGACGACCAGCTCGGCACCGCGATCTCCGCGGACGGCGCGGCCACGATGCTCTCCACCGCGGTCGGCGGACCGGCCAACACCACCTACTCCGAGAACATCGGCGTCATGGCGGCCACCCGCGTCTACTCCACCGCCGCCTACTGGGCCGCGGCAGGCTTCGCCCTGCTCTTCGGCGTCTGCCCCAAGTTCGGCGCCGTCGTGGCGGCCGTGCCCGGCGGGGTGCTCGGCGGCATCACCGTCATCCTCTACGGCATGATCGGCCTGCTCGGCGCGCAGATCTGGGTCCACAACAAGGTCGACCTGCGCAACCCGCTGAACCTCGTGCCCGTCGCCGCCGGCATCATCATCGGGATCGGCGGCGTCAGCCTCAAGGTCAGCGACAACTTCGAGCTCAGCGGCATCGCGCTGGGCACCATCGTGGTCCTCTCCGGCTACCACGTCCTGCGCGCCCTGGCCCCGGCCCACCTCAGGACGCAGGAACCGCTGCTGGACGCGGGCACGAGCGGCTACGACGCGACGGCGGAGAAGGACGCGACCCGCGACGAGCGCTGACCTCGTCATCCGTTCCGGTCAACACCGCCGCCCGCGCCCCTACGCTGCGTACACGCGTGTCACCGTGTGTCCATGACGACGGCAGAGGTGCGGGCGGCACCCGCTGGTATCGAGGGCGTCGTGGCCCGGATGCGCCGGCTGGCGGCGGCCCTGCCGCCCCGGGACGGGGTCGCGGTCTTCAACCACGTCTACCTCACGGTCACCGAGGAGATCGCCCGGCGCCTCGCGGCGGGGGCGTTCGCGGACCGGGCGTCGGCGACGGAGCTGGACGTACGCTTCGCCGCGCGCTATCTGACCGCCGTCGACGACGCGGCGGCGGGCCGCCGCCCACCCGCCTGCTGGCGCCCCCTCCTCCAACTACGCGGCCACCCCGCCGTCCGCCCCCTGCAGTTCGCCCTCGCCGGCATCAACGCCCACATCGGCCACGACCTGCCGCTGGCGCTCACCGACACGTGCCGCGCCCTGGACGTCGAACCGTGCGCGCTCGAAGGGGACTTCGACCGGGTGGGCGAGGTGCTTGTCGCTCTGGAGGAGCGGGTGCGGGAGGGGTTGGCGCCGGAGCTTGTGGATGTGGCGGATCCTTTGACGCACTTGGTGGGGGCGTGGAGCCTCGAAGCTGCGCGGGCGGCTGCCTGGACGACGTTTCGCGCGTTGTTCGCGATTCGTGAACTTCCTGACGTGACGGAGGAGTTCACGGAGCGACTCGACGCCGGGGTGGGGTTGGTGAGCCGCTGCTTGCTGACGCCGCTGGCGTGATTTTTCCCCAGCCCCGCCCCTTCCCGAAGCTGGGGGCAAGCCCCCAGACCCCCTACAACACGCTTCGCGCGTTGTCCTCAAACGCCGGACAGGCTGGATATGGCTGAGCTCAGCCATATCCAGCCCGTTGGGGGCACCTCCCAGCGGTAGCTGGGGGAGATCGAGGACGCGACCGAAGGTCGCTGGGGGTCCGGGGGTCTCCCCCGGTTTCGGGAAGGGGCGGGGCTGGGGAAGATGCCCGCCGCAGGCGCCGGCAACCCGCACCCCGCACCCCGCACCGGCGAGCAACCCCCGTCAGTCCTCCGGCAGTTCCACCGGCGCCAGCTCGTCGAAGCGGTCGCCAGGACCCAGGTTCGCCGGATCCGTCGCCCCGCCGAACTGCCGCATCACACCCCACACCGCGTTGAGCGCCGTCTGCACCGCGCCCTCCGCCCAGCCCGCCGTCCAGGAGATGTCGTCGCCGGCGAGGAACAGGCCGCGCTTGTCCTCCGGCAGGCGGTCCTGCATGAAGTGGGTGAACAGGCGCCGCTGGTAGCGGTAGTGGCCGGGCAGGTTGGCCTTGAACGCGCCCATGAAATAGGGCTCGTTCTCCCAGGAGACGGTCACCGGGTTGCCGATGATGTGACGGCGGATGTCGACCTTGGGGTAGATCTCGCCGAGCGACTTGAGCATGACCTCCATGCGCTCGTTCGCCGACAGCGGCAGCCACTTGAGGCTGTCGTCGCACCAGGTGTACGAGAGGCAGATGACGGCCGGCTTGTCGGGCCCGTCGTCCAGGAGGTAGGTGCCACGGGTCATCCGGTCGGTGAGCGTCATCGACATGACGTCCCGCCCGGTCTCCTCGTCCTTGTCCAGCCAGAACGGCCGGTCGACCGGGACGAACAGCTTGGACGACTCCATGTAGTGGGTGCGCTCCATCGCCGTCCAGTGGTCGATGGGGAAGAGCGAGTCGTCGCACGCGATCTTCGACAGCAGCATCCACGACTGGGCGGTGAAGACGGCCGCCTTGTACGTACGGATGTCACCCGACGCGTCGGTCACGGTGATGCCGTTGCCCGCCGTGCGGTGCAGCCGGGTCACGGCCGGGCGGGGCTCGCCGTCGTGCAGCGAGGACAGCGAGGTGCCGGGCGCCCAGTGGACGATCTTGCCGGGCTCGCGCTCCCACAGCCGCAGCGGGAGCTGCTGGCTGCCGCCGACGATGCCGCGGTGGTGGTCGTCCGCCTCGGTGTAGACGACGCGCAGGATCTCCAGGATGGAGTTGGGGAAGTCGGTGTCCCAGCCGCCGGTGCCGAAGCCGACCTGGCCGAAGATCTCGCGGTGGCGGAAGGACTTGAAGGCGGTGGACTCGCAGAGGAAGCCGTAGAAGGTCTGGTTGTCGAGCTTCTCGACGAGCTTCGCCCAGATCTCCCGGATGCGCGGCACGTCGCGCTCGCGCAGGGCGCGGTTCATGTCGGAGAAGTCGGCGCCCTCCTCCAGGCAGGCGTTCCACGCCTCGGCGACCTCGCGGTAGACGGCCGGCAGGTCGTCGATGGTCCGCGCGTAGTGCGACTCGCCCTTGAGGTCGACGACGGTCGAGGGCGTGTCGGGCGCGAGCGGGTTGGGGAACGGCTTCGTCTCCAGGCCCACCAGGTCGATGTAGTACTGCAGGGCCGTGGAGCTCGGCGGGAAACGCATCGCGCCCATCTCGGCGGTCAGCGAGGGGTCGCAGCCCTCGAAGCCGACCGTGCGCAGCCGGCCGCCGATCTGGTCCGCCTCGTAGACGACGGGCTTGAGGCCCATCTTCATCAGCTCGTAGGCCGTGATGATGCCGGAGAGGCCGCCGCCGATGACCGCGACCTCGGCGCCGTGCTCGGTCGCGGGTATCTGCCCGAGACCCGCCGGGTGGGCGAGGAAGTCGTCGTACGGGAAGGGGAAGTCCGGACCGACCATGGTGATCGGCGGCAGGGCCGGCTGCGACGGCTCGTCGTGGGCGGCGTTGGGCACCATGGACGTCATCGGCTGAACTCTCCTGCGGAAAAGGGGGAACAGTGGGGGGTGTGCTGCTTCAGCCGAGCGAGCCGTAAAGCTCCGGACGGCGGTCGCTCAGGTAGGTGTTCTCGGCGCGGGAGTCCTTGAGCAGCGCCGGGTCCACGTCGGCGATGATCAGGTCCTCGCCCGCGCCCGCCCGCGCCCGTACGGTCCCGTCGGGGGCGGCGAGGCAGCTGAGGCCGGCGAAGGCGAACTCGCCCTCGGTGCCGCAGCGGTTGGCGTAGGCGATGTAGAGCTGGCTCTCCCAGGCGCGGGCCGGGACGATCGTCTGCGGGACGATCTCGTACGGCCGCATCAGCGCGGTCGGGGTGAGCAGCAGCTCGGTGCCGGCGAGGGCGTGGGCGCGCACCGGCTCGGGGAACTCGACGTCGTAGCAGATCAGCATGCCGAGGCGGACGCCGTCGAGGTCGGCCTGGACGACCAGCTCGTCGCCGGGCGTGAAGTGGGCGGTCTCGTAGTCCCCGAAGAGGTGGGTCTTGCGGTAGTGCGCGAGGCGCTCCCCGTCCGGCGCGATGAGCTGGAGGGAGTTGTGGAGCACCGCGCCGGCGCGCTCGGGGTAGCCGTAGCCGATGGCCAGGCCGTGCTCGGCGGCGATGCGGGCGACGGCCCGGGCGCCGGGTCCGTCGGCGGGCTCGGCCCGCTCCCGCACGGTGGCGCCGAGGGCGTAGCCGGTGAGGTAGAGCTCATTGGTGAGCAGCAGCCGGGCGCCCGCGTCGGCGGCCCGGCGCGCGGCGGCGGCCAGGTCGTCGAGGGTCTCGGCGGTGGAGGCGGGGACGCCGGGGCGGCCTTGGTACAGCGCGGTGCGCAGCGGCGTCATGCGGCCTCTCTTCACCTGTCGCGAGGGGGCGTGCGTTAAGGACGCCTTGACGGTACGGGCCGGTAACTCCGCCCGACAAGGCGCGACCATTGCGTACCGACGCGGCATTCGTTGCGCGTTGCGCCACCTCCGCGGCGATTCATTGCGCGGAGGCTCGCGGGGTCCCGGCGTCGCTCAGGAGGGGGCGCCGGAGCTGAAGCGGCGCAGCAGGGGGGAGAGCACGAGGACGGACTTGGTGCGCTCGACGAAGGGCTCGCCCGCGATGCGCTCCAGCACCCGCTCGAAGTGGCGCATGTCGGAGGCGAAGACCTGGACGATGGCGTCCGCCTCGCCGGTGACGGTGGAGGCGGACGCCACTTCCGGATAGCGCGACAGGCCGCGGTGGATGGCCTCGGGCGAGGTGTTCCGGCGGCAGTAGATCTCGATGAAGCCCTCGGTCTCCCAGCCGAGCGCCGCAGGGTCCACCCGCACGGTGAACCCGGTGATGGCGCCCTCGGCCCGCAGCCTGTCCACGCGCCGCTTGACGGCGGGCGCGGACAGGCCGACCTCGGTGCCGATGTCGGCGTAGGAGCGGCGGGCGTCCTCGGCGAGGGCGTGGACGATGCGTTCGTCGAGATCGTTCAGTCGCACTGCGGGTGGATCACTTCTCTAGGGAAACCTGCGTCTCTTCCCGGGCGAGCCGCGAGCGGCTCCTCCCGTACCCGAAGTAGATCACGAGCCCGACGGCCATCCAGACACCGAAGACCATCCAGGTGACCTTGTCGAGGCTGCCCATCATGTAGACGCACAGGAGGAAGCCGATGGCCGGGAAGACGGGGCTGAGCGGCACCCGGAAGGTGCGCTTCATCTCCGGGCGGGTCCGGCGGAGCACGATGACGGCCACGTTGACCAGGGCGAACGCGAAGAGCGTGCCGATGCTGGTGGCGTCCGCGAGCTGGCCGAGCGGGATGGCCGCGGCGAGGATGCCGCAGAAGAGCGAGACGATGACGGTGTTGGCCCGGGGGGTGCCGCTCTTGGCGTGGACCTTGGAGAAGACCTTGGGCACCAGGCCGTCGCGGGACATCGCGAAGAGGATGCGGGTCTGGCCGTAGAGGACGGTCAGCACGACCGAGGCGATGGCGATGACGGCGCCCGCGGCGAGCAGCACGGCCCAGAAGCTCTGGCCGGTCACGTCCTTCATGATCCCGGCGAGCGCGGCCTCGCTGCCCTCGAACTTCTGCCAGGGCATGGCGCCGACGGCGACGGCGGCGACGAGGCAGTAGAGCGCGGTGACGATGATCAGCGAGAGCATGATCGCGCGCGGCAGGTCACGCTGCGCGTCCTTGGCCTCCTCGCCGGCGGTGGAGGCGGCGTCGAAGCCGATGTAGGAGAAGAAGAGCGAGGCTCCGGCGGAGCTCAGGCCCGCGATGCCGAGCGGCATGAAGGGGGTGTAGTTGCCGGCCTTGACGCCCTGGAAGGCGACGCCGCAGAAGAGCAGCAGGGCGACGATCTTCACGCCGACCATGATGGTGTTGGCGCGGGCGCTCTCCTTGGCGCCGCCCAGCAGGAAGGCCATGCACAGCAGCACGACGAGCAGGGCGGGCAGGTTGAAGACGCCGCCGTCGCCGGGCGGGTTGGCCAGCGACGCGGGGATGGTGACGCCGATCGTGCCGTCGAGCAGCTCGTTGAGGTACTGCCCCCAGCCGACGGCGACGGCCGCGACGGAGACGCCGTACTCCAGGATCAGGCACCAGCCGCAGACCCAGGCGACGAGCTCGCCGAGGGTGGCGTAGGCGTAGGAGTACGAGGAGCCGGAGACCGGGATGGTGCCGGCCAGCTCCGCGTAGGAGAGGGCCGAGAAGAGGGCCGTGATGCCGGCGATGACGAACGAGATGATGACGGCGGGGCCCGCCTTGGGGACCGCCTCGCCGAGCACCACGAAGATGCCGGTGCCGAGGGTCGCGCCGATGCTGATCATCGTCAGCTGCCACATGCCGAGCGAGCGGCGCAGCGAACCGCCCTCGCCCTGCCCGCCCTCGGCCACGAGGCGTTCGACCGGCTTGCGCCGCATGAGACCTGCCGCGAAGCCGGCGGCCGGGCGCGGGGAGCGCTGGTCGTCGCCCGCGGCGGGGGGCGCTGTGCCGTGGTCCAACACTGGGTGGCTCCATTCGTCGCTGCCTGTCGAGGGCGGAGGGGACGACCACCGACGGGACCCCACCGGGGCGGCGCCGGCAGGGCGGAGCGAACCCATAAAAGGAGGGGGACCGCGAGCAAGCGGTATCCGCCACTCCACGTACAGCGCAGACCCTACGAGGTGGGTGCGTGCGCTCGTAATGCACCATTCTTGCGTATGCCCGTACGATCATTGCGTGCGGGGGGCCGGAACGGGCGATCGTTGCACGTCACCTTACGAATCGGTACATGTCGGCGTCAACAGCCGCCGACCGGGGCATGGCTCACACGTCCCAGGGCATGCGAAAGGGGCGCGGCCCGGAGAACCGGACCGCGCCCCTTCGGGGATCGCTTCGCTTACTGCCAGCTGGCGTGCAGCGGCTTGCCCTCGGCGTAGCCCGCGGCGCTCTGGACGCCGACGACGGCACGCTCCTGGAACTCCTCCAGGGAGCCCGCGCCCGCGTAGGTGCAGGAGCTGCGGACGCCCGCGATGATCGAGTCGATCAGGTCCTCGACGCCCGGACGGGTCGGGTCGAGGAACATCCGCGAGGTGGAGATGCCCTCCTCGAACAGACCCTTGCGGGCCCGGTCGTAGGCCGACTCCTCGCTGGTGCGGTTGCGCACGGCGCGGGCGGAGGCCATGCCGAAGCTCTCCTTGTAGAGCCGGCCGTCGGCGCTCTGCTGGAGGTCGCCCGGGGACTCGTACGTCCCGGCGAACCAGGAGCCGATCATGACGTTGGAGGCACCGGCGGCGAGCGCCATGGCGACGTCACGCGGGTGGCGGACGCCACCGTCGGCCCAAACGTGCTTGCCGAACTTCTTCGCCTCGGCGGCGCACTCCATGACCGCGGAGAACTGCGGGCGGCCCACGCCGGTCATCATGCGGGTGGTGCACATGGCGCCGGGGCCCACGCCGACCTTGATGATGTCCGCGCCGGCCTCGATGAGGTCGCGCACGCCCTCGGCGGCGACGATGTTGCCCGCGACGATCGGGACCCGCGGGTCGAGGCCGCGGACGGCCTTGATCGCGGAGATCATCGACTCCTGGTGGCCGTGGGCGGTGTCCACGACGATGGTGTCGGCACCGGCCTCCAGCAGGGCCTTGGCCTTGCCGGCCACGTCGCCGTTGATGCCCACGGCGGCGGCGATGCGCAGCTTGCCGTCCGCGTCGGTGGCGGGGGTGTAGAGCGTGGCGCGCAGGGCGCCCTTGCGGGTCAGGATGCCCGCGAGCTTGCCGTCCTTGTCGACGGCGGGCGCGAGCTTGCGGTGCGCGGCGTCGAGCTTGTTGAACGCCTCGCGCGGGTCGATGTCGGCGTCGAGGAGGAGCAGTTCCTTCGACATGACCTCGGACAGCTGGGTGAAGCGGTCCACGCCGGTCAGGTCCGACTCGGTGACGACGCCGACCGGGCGGTGGTCGCCGTCGACGACGACACCGGCGCCGTGCGCGCGCTTGGGCAGCAGCGACAGGGCGTCGGCGACGGTCTGGGTGGGGGCGAGGACGATCGGGGTGTCGAGGACCAGGTGGCGGCCCTTGACCCAGGAGATGACCTCGGTGACGACCTCGATCGGGATGTCCTGCGGGATGACCACGAGGCCACCGCGGCGGGCGACCGTCTCGGCCATGCGGCGGCCGGCGATCGCGGTCATGTTGGCGACCACGAGCGGGATGGTGGTGCCGGTCCCGTCGGGGGCGGAGAGGTCCACACCCTGGCGGGAACCGACCGCGGAGCGGCTGGGCACCATGAACACGTCGTCGTACGTCAGGTCGTACGGCGGCTTCTGGTCGTTGAGGAATCGCATACTGGCTCTCTCACCTGCGGTTTTGAGTACAAGGCGGGTGGGGAGTCAGCACCGAGCCAGCTCCGGATCGGGCTGAGGTTCCTGGACCCATCATCCATGATGCCTTCGCGTAGTGACGAACCGGAGCCCGATTCTCATGGGTTCGCCCAGAGACCGGCCGGCGCGTCTGTGGCATCGGACAGGAGGCCGCCGGTCAGGCGGAGAGGCCCTTGAGGCGGGCCACCGCCTCCTCCAGCACGGCCGTGCGCTTGCAGAAGGCGAAGCGGACGAAGGGGGCGCCTTCGGCGCGGTTGTCGTAGAAGACGGTGTTGGGCACGGCCACCACGCCCGCGCGCTCGGGCAGGGTGAGGCAGAAGTCCAGGCCGTCGGTCGCGCCGAGGGGGCGGATGTCGGTCGTGATGAAGTAGGTGCCGGCCGGGCGGTGCACGGCGAAGCCCGCGTCCGCGAGCCCGGCCGCCAGCAGGTCGCGCTTGGCCCGCAGGTCGGCGCGGAAGTCCTCGAAATAGCTGTCGGGCAGCCGCAGGGCCTCCGCGATCGCGTACTGGAACGGGCCGGACGAGACGTAGGTCAGGAACTGCTTGGCCGAGCGGACCGCGGCGATCAGGGCCGCCGGAGCCGTCACCCAGCCGACCTTCCAGCCCGTGAAGGAGAACGTCTTGCCCGCGGAGCCGATGGTGACGGTCCGCTCGCGCATGCCGGGCAGCGAGGCGAGCGGGACGTGCTCGCCGTCGAAGACGAGGTGCTCGTAGACCTCGTCGGAGATGACGAGCAGGTCGCGCTCGACGGCGAGGGCGGCGACGGCCGCGAGCTCCTCGCGGGTGAGCACCGTGCCCGTCGGGTTGTGCGGGGTGTTGATCAGGAGCACCCGGGTCCTGGGGGTGACGGCGTCGCGCAGCTCGTCGAGGTCCAGGCGGAAGGCGCCGTCGCGGGGGCGCAGCGTCACGGGCACCCGCTTGCCGCCCGCCATGGCGACGCAGGCCGCGTACGAGTCGTAGTACGGCTCCAGCGCTATCACCTCGTCGCCGGGCTCGACCAGGGCGAGCAGCGCGGCGGCGATCGCCTCGGTCGCGCCCGCGGTGACCAGGACCTCGGTGTCGGGGTCGCAGACCAGGCCGTAGCGGTGCGCCTGGTGGTCGGCGACGGCGAGGCGCAGCTCGGGGACGCCGGCGGCGGGCGGGTACTGGTTGCCGCGGCCGTCCCGCAGGGCGCGGACGGCGGCCTCCCTGATCTCCTCGGGCCCGTCGGTGTCCGGAAAGCCCTGGCCGAGGTTGATCGCCCCGGTCCGGGCCGCCAGGGCGGACATCTCCGCGAAGATGGTGGTGCCGAATTCCGCGAGGCGGCTGTTGACGGGCTTTCGGGTCATGCGTGCTTCTCCCTCGACCGACGGATGTGCGGGGCATGGTGCGTTCGCCCATTGTCACAGCCGGACATCACCCGGGAGCAGGGCCCGCGTACCGCACGGGCCGCATACGCGCACCGCCCGCCGGGGCGGACCCCAGCGGGCGGTGCGGGTGAGGCTCGGTCGGTCAGTTGCCGTCCGGGTCCGCCCGGTCCAGCGCCGGGCGCGGGCCCGGGCCGGTCTCCAGCAGCAGATAGTCGGCGGCGGCGGTGTCGGTGACCAGGCTGGTGACCAGCCCGGACCGCAGCACCGCGCCGATCGCGGCGGCCTTGCGCAGGCCGCCGGCGATCGCGACGACCTCCGGTATGCGGCGCAGCCGGTCCGCCTCGACGGTGATGCAGCGCTCGCCCAGGTCGCGGCCGATGCGCCGGCCCTCGGCGTCGAAGAGGTGCGCGGACATCTCGGCCGCGGCGCCGAGCGAGGCGTAGTGCGCGCGCTCCTCCTCGCCGAGCATGTCGTAGACGGTCGAGATGCCGGGCGCCCAGGAACCGATGGACACGGCGGCCACCGTGACCTTGTCGAAGTAGTCGAAGGCCCGCGCGATGCCGGTCTGACCGCGCAGGGCCGCGGCGGTGGCGGAGTCGGGCAGCAGCATCGGCGCGTAGATCGGGTGCGCCTCGCCGCCGGACACCTGGGCCGCGCGGCGCACGGCCTCCACCGAGCCGCGCTCGGCGGTGCCCGCGTCGTAGACACCGGTGAGCTGGACCACCGTGCACGGCGGCAGCCGGTGCAGGGCCGCGGCCATGTGGATGGTGGAGCGGCCCCAGGCCAGGCCGAGGACGTCGCCCTCGTGCACCAGCTCGCCGAGCAGGTCTGCGGCCACCTCGCCGAGGTTCTCGGGGTCGGGCGCGTCCTCGGCCGCGTCGGCCGGGGACTCGACGACCACGGCGTGCCTCAGGCCGTAGCGGGCGCGCAGCGCGTCGGAGCGCTCCGCGTCCAGCTCGGCCGGCACCCGGATCTCGATCCGCACCAGATCCCGCTCCAGAGCGGTCTCCAGCACCCGGGCCACCTTGAAGCGGCTCACGCCGAACTCCTCGGCGATCTGGATCTTCGACTTGCCCTCGAGGTAGAAGCGGCGGGCCATGGCCGCCGCCTGCACCAGCTCGGCGGGCCCCATCGGCGTGGCAGAACGGCCCGTCGACACCGCGGCCTCCTCACTTCTGTGTTCAAGCTGTGGACTCGACCGTCATCCTGTCAGAAACGGCGGTCCTTTGATCAGGGCCTGCTCCGCACCACGGCGTTCCGGGCGCGGTGCGGCACCGGGTCAGTGCGCGCAGGCCCAGGGCGCGACGGCCGTGGCCTGCTCCGCCTGCTCCCTCAGCGAGCGTACGGCGGCCGCCGGGTCCTGCGCACCGTAGACGGCGGAGCCGGCCACGAAGACATCCGCCCCGGCCTCCGCGCAGCGCTCGATCGTCTGCGCCGACACCCCGCCGTCGACCTGGAGCCACAGCTCGAGACCGTGCCGCTGGATGAGCTCCCGGGTCCGGCGGATCTTGGGCAGCATGATGTCGAGGAACGCCTGACCGCCGAAGCCGGGCTCCACGGTCATGATCAGCAGCATGTCGAGCTCGGGCAGCAGGTCCTCGTACGGCTCGATGGGCGTCGCGGGCTTGAGCGCCATCGACGCGCGGGCGCCCTTGGCCCGGATCTCCCGCGCCAGCCGGACCGGCGCCGCGGCGGCCTCGGCGTGGAAGGTGACCGAGCCCGCCCCGGCCTCCACGTACTGCGGGGCCCAGCGGTCCGGGTCCTCGATCATCAGGTGACAGTCGAGGGGGGTGTCCGTGGCCTTGCTGAGCGACTCGACGATCGGCACCCCGAGCGTGAGGTTGGGGACGAAGTGGTTGTCCATGACATCGACATGGAGCCAGTCGGCGCCCTGCACGGCCTTCGCCTCATCGGCGAGGCGGGCGAAATCGGCGGAGAGGATGCTGGGGTTGATCTGGGCCATTTCCAAACTCTCTGTACGGAGCCACCTGGTCTCGCTACACCCCATGGTCCCGGGTCCTGCGGGGCCGCTGAACAGGGGCTGTCCCTTGCAAGACTAGGCCCTACGGGTGCAGGGGCAGCAGGTGGGAGGCCAGCGGGCCACGCTGGAATTGCCCTGATCTCGTCCACCGGATCGCCCAGAGGCCGTCAGACGGCCGCGCCGCCCTCCCCCTTCACCTTGGCCACGAACGAGGCCCACGCGCCCACAGGGAACCTCAGAGCGGGACCGTAGGGGTCCTTGCTGTCACGGACGGGAACGACGCCGGAAGCTGCGTATGCGGGTGCCCATTCGACGCAGTTGCCGTTGTTCCCTTGGCTGTAGGTGGACCGCACCCATATCGCGCGAGAGAAGTCAGGGGTGGTGCTCATGGGCGTACGCCTCCATAACGTGCCGGATAAGGACCAGAGAGTTCGCGAGTGACAGGGCATCGGCACGTAGACGCTCGTACGCCGCTTGTGCTTCGGCGACCGCCCCCGCCGAGTCGTCCACATGCCCTCGCGTGTACGTCTCCTCGTACAGGATGATCGTTCCGTCTCGTCGCGTCAGCACAATGAACGGCACTCCCTTCGGCGGCGCCCCCGCAGCGAAGGGGAAGAATGGCAACGTGCGGGGACTCCGCTGCCGCCAACAGGTGCTGGAGCTGTCCCCGCATGACCTCGGGCCCGCCCACGGCGGAACGTAAGACCGCCTCGTGCAGGATCACCCACAACAGCGGGGGTCCTCACTCTCGAAGATCTCTCGCCGCTGCATGCGCAGCTCGATCCGGGCTTTGATCTCGATTTCCGTCTCGCGCGGGTGCGCCGAACGGAAGACGGCTCCGGCGTACTCCGGGGTTTGCAGTATGCCCATGACGAACGCGTTGGAATAGTCGCAGATGCTCTGCGCTTCGCGTTCCAACTTGAGGTAGGGCACGAACCATGACGGGTACCGGCCGTCGGCCGCTCGCTGCCGCCACTGAGCGTAGGTGCCCGGCATGCCGAATACCTTGTCGCACTGCTCCGCGAACTGAGGTGAGGCCAGCTGCTGGCCTGTCTCCACCTTGCTGACGTACGGCTGTCCGCAAAGCAGCCGGACGGCAAGCTGAGCCTGTGACCACCCACGAGCCTCCCAGAGGCGGGCACCCGTGATCGAACCCCTACCCCTCTGCGTGCGCCCGCATCCCCCGTTGGGCGCTAGCCGATCACAGAGGGGCAGGCACCCCTTCCGGCTGTACGGGGGACAGCCGGAAGGCGCCAAGCTCCGCCCTGCCGGGCGGGACGACACAACCCCGGCAGGGCGGGAACCAGCCCCGTTGGGCACAGGTGGCCATCAGGGGGTAGAAGTGACCGCACCATAGAAGGGAAACGCCAACATGGGCTCGACGCCGTGCAATACCTGTAGCGGCACCGGGTACGTGACCAAAGACGGATTGCAGCACCAGTGCGAAGACTGCGGCGGGACCGGGCGCATCGAACACAGTTAGAAGGAGGGGCGATGTGCAATAAGTGCTTCGGCAGGGGATTCATCGACGAAAAGTTGCCGAACGGCACGAAACTGGTCCACGCGTGCAATTCATGTAACGGAACCGAGTCGGACAGCCGGAACAGGGAGCCGCGCAGGGTGTTCGGACGGCAAGCCAACCGACCCCGCGTAGACAGCAGCGGGGAAGCCTGAAGCGGTAGAGGGCCCCGCCCGTGCGTTCCTCCCCCGAGGCGTGCGGGCGGGGCTCTGTGCTCCGCTGCGCCCTACTCGCCTAGGTGCCGGTACAGGGTCGCCCTGGACACTCCGAGGGCCTTAGCGATGGCCGTGACGCTCTCCCCCTTCGCGTGCCGGGCACGGGCCACGGCAAGCTTGTCGTCATCGACCACGGTCGGCCGCCCGCCGTGATTGCCCTTGCGGGCCGCAGCCTCCAGCCCCTCCAACGTCTTCTCCCGTATCCCCTCCCGCTCCACCTCAGCGCTGACAGCCAGCACGGCGAACACGATGGCCCCGGCCCCGTTGGGGTCGTAGACGCCCTGGAGCGGGCCGGAGAGAAGTTCCAGTTGGATGCCATCCGCCTGGAGCATGGCAGACAAGGACATGAGCTCAGCGGCGCTGCGGGCAAGACGCTTCATCTCGACCACGGTCAGGATGACCGGCTGCCTGGGCGCAGCCGTCTTGATCTCCCGGGCCAGCATCAGGGCCTTATCCAGTTCCGGACGTTCCTTGACCCGAGTGCTGATCTTCTCCGAGAACACGCGGGTGCACTGGGCGCCGGACAGCGCGTCCAACTGACTCTGGAGTTCCTGGCCGACCGTGGAGCAGCGGGCGTAACCGATCCGGATCGCTGCGCCCGGCGTCGCCTCGCTCGCCTCCGGCACGGCCTCACCCTCCACCCACGGCTTCCCGGGGTTGCGGTCCGCTGGAGTCTTCACGGCCAGTTCCGCCTTGAGTGCGGGCACCAGGGTGAAGCGGCCCGTGTGGTAGTTCACGGCCACCCTGCCCGTGGACGTACGGCAGGGGCTACCAGCAGCCCAGGTGGGACCGTACACACAGTTGGGAAGAGCGCAGAATCAACGGGTTGATCTGCGCGGCCATGCGTTTAGCTTGCCATGCCGCGTGCGCGGGGATCGCCCGGGTCCACCACGGGTCCGTTGCCGCCCACGGCGGGAGCCGCCTCCGGGTGTGGTCCTCGAAATGCCGGACAGGCCGGGTTCCGCGAACCGTAGCCGGCACCTCCAGCCCGTCCGGCGCTCGAGGACAAGCGGCGGAGCCGCGAATCGGACACGGACGGGAAGGACGGGGTCCTGGGAAAATCCCGCAGGGGCCCCGCCCGCACCGGCGTACCGTCCGTCAGGACACCCGGCGCAGCAGCGCGAGGTACATCGCGTCCGTGCCGTGCAGGTGGGGCCACAGCTGGACGTCCGGGCCCTCGCCCAGCGCCGGGACGCCGTGCATCAGGGGCCGCGCGTCGATCCACTCCGCGTCCACGCCCTGCCGTTTGAGGACGTCCTCCACGACGGCGCGCGTCTCCGCGGGGTGCGGCGAGCAGGTCGCGTAGCCGACGACGCCGCCGACGCGTACGGCCCGCAGCGCCTCCCGCAGCAGGTCGCGCTGGAGCGGCGCGAAGCCGGCGAGGTCCTCGGGACGGCGGCGCCAGCGCGCCTCCGGGCGCCGCCGCAGGGCGCCGAGCCCGGTGCAGGGCACGTCGACGAGTACGCGGTCGAAGGTGCCCTCCCGCCACGGCGGGCGGGTGCCGTCGGCGGCGATGACCTGGTACGGGCCGGGGTTGCCGGCCAGGGCCCGCTCGACGAGCCGCGCGCGGTGCGGCTGCTTCTCGGAGGCCAGCAGCGCGGCGCCCCGCCGGGCGGCGAGCGCGCCGAGCATGGCGGCCTTGCCTCCCGGGCCCGCGCAGCCGTCCAGCCAGCGGCCGTCGGTGCCTTCCAGCGGAGCGTTCGCGAGGGCGAGGGCGACCAGCTGACTGCCCTCGTCCTGGACGCCCGCCCGGCCCTCGCGCACCGCGTCCAGCGCGCCGGGCTCGCCGCCCTCGGCGAGCCGCACCGCGTACGGCGACCAGCGGCCGGGCAGCGCCGACTCCTCGCCGACCGCCGCGAGCAGCTCCTCGGGGGTGGCCCGGCCGGGCCGGGCCACGAGGGTGACCTCGGGCCGTTCGTTGTCGGCGTCGAGGAGGTCCTCGATGCCCGCGCGGCCGCCACCGAGCGCGTCCCACAGCGCGGAGACGATCCACCGCGGGTGCGAGTGCACGACGGCGAGGTGCTCCTCGGGGTCGTCCTCGTAGGGCGGGGCGACCTTCTCCAGCCAGCCGTCGAGGTCGTGGGCGGTGATGCGGCGCAGGACCGCGTTGACGAACTTCGCCCGGCCGTCGCCGAGCACGACCCGCGCCAGCTCGACACTGGCCGACACCGCCGCGTGCGCCGGGATGCGGGTGCCGAGCAACTGGTGCGCGCCCAGGCTCAGTACGTCCAGCACCGGCGGGTCGACCTCGCGCAGCGGCCGGTCGATGCAGGACGCGATGATCGCGTCGTACGTCCCCTGGCGGCGCAGCGTCCCGTAGACCAGCTCGGTGGCGAGCGCGGCGTCGCGCGCGTCGAGGCCGCCCTGCTCCTTGCCCTTCTCGCGGGCCTTGCGCAGCAGGGGCGGCAGCACGAGGTTCGCGTACGCGTCCCGCTCGTCCACGGCCCGCAACGCCTCGAAGGCGAGGATCCGTACCGGGTCCTTCTTGGGCCGGCGGTGCGGTTTTGCGGGGCGGCGAGGGGCCTGATCGTTCACGAAAGGTGCTCCGGGGCGTAAGTGGTGAAGGGTCCAGCGTACGCGGTACGGCGTGGGCGCCCTCGCGCACCCGCGTCGGCCGCGTGCGGCCCGTCCGGCGTTCGAGGACACCGCCGCGGAGCGGTGGTGCGGACGGCGCCACCCCCACCCGGCCGACGGGCCCGGCCGCGGACGGCTAGCCGGCGGAGCCGAGCCGCTCCCCCTCCGCGATGCGAACTCCACGCGCCCAGTCCGCGGCGGCCATCGGCTTCTTGCCCTGCGGCTGCACCCAGAGCAGCTGCACCGCGTGCGAACCCGTACCGACGTGCACCGAGTTCTTCGCGGCCGCGATCTCCCCGGGCGCGAGGCCGTCGCGGTCGGGCGTGGGCGAGACGGCCATCACCTTCAGCCGCTCGCCGCGGAAGACCGTCCACGCGCCCGGCGCGGGCGCGCACCCGCGCACGACGCGGTCGACGCGCAGGGCGGGCGCGGACCAGTCCAGCCGGGCGTCCTCGACCTGGATCTTCGGGGCGAGGGAGATGCCCTCGGCGGGCTGCGGGACCGCCTCGAGGGTGCCGTCCTCGATGCCGTCCATGGTGGCGGTGAGCAGCCCGGCGCCCGCGAAGGCGAGCCGGGTCAGCAGGTCGCCGCTGGTGTCGGTGGGCCGGACCTCCTCGGTGAGCACGCCGAAGACGGGCCCGGAGTCCAGGCCCTCCTCGATCAGGAAGGTGGAGGCCCCGGTGACCTCGTCGCCCGCGAGGATCGAGTGCTGGACGGGGGCGGCGCCGCGCCACGCGGGCAGCAGCGAGAAGTGGAGGTTGACCCAGCCGTGCGCGGGGATCTCCAGGGCGGCCTTGGGCAGCAGGGCGCCGTAGGCGACGACCGGGCAGCAGTCGGGGGCGATCTCCCGCAGCCGGGCGAGGAAGTCCTCGTCGCGCGGCCGCGCGGGCTTGAGCACCTCGATGCCCGCCTCCTCGGCGCGCTGGGCGACGGGGCTGGCGACCAGCCGGCGGCCGCGCCCGGCGGGGGCGTCGGGCCGGGTGACGACGGCGACGACCTCGTGGCGGCCGGAGGCGATCAGGGCGTCGAGGGCGGGGACGGCGACCTCGGGGGTACCGGCGAAGACGAGCCTCATGGGTGACGAACTACCTCTCCTCGAGCGCCGAGCGGAACAGCCCACCAGTCTAGAGGCCCCGGAATCAGGGGGCGTACGAGCCGCCGCCGCGCCCCATTCCGGCGGATGTGCGCCCCCATACCGTGACCCGGCGGGCCGTGGCGCGTTGTGGTCAAGAGAGATTGACCTGAACGGGCCGCTGCCGCGGCCCGCTTGCGTTGGATGTCAACTCTCGCCCTTTTTTAGTCCTTTTACCCCGCCGGTCCGAGAGGCTTCTTCATGGCCGACCACGCAACCCACGACGCCCAGGCACGGGCCAGCCTGCATCTTCTGGTCCGGGACATCGAGCGGGTCCGCAGGCAGGTGGACGCCCTGCGCACCCTCACCGCCCAGCTGGGCAATGTCTACCGCCCCCGACGCACCGGCCCCTCCGCCGGCTTCGTCGTCTACGGGCGGGCACCCGCACCGACCGTCCGGCTGGCCCAGGAGCTGCGGGACAGCGTCGAGACGCTGGTGACCGCGGCGGTGGACTTCGACCGCTCGCTGGGCTTCTCGTGGGACGCGGTGGGTTCGGCGCTCGGGGTCACCAAGCAGGCGGTGCACCGGCGTTACGGCGCGCGCCGCTCCAGCGGGCAGGCCACCACCGAGGGCACGGAGACCGTCCGTACGGCCGAGCCGTCCGCCGTACCGGTCGTGCCCGCCGCCCGCACCGTGCCAGGCCAGTCCACCGTCACCCGCGACGAGCCGCGCCCCCCTGCCTTCCCGGGCCCGCGCAACGGCTGACCCTGCGGGCGGCTCGCACGGCCCCGCCCGTCGCGTCGGGACCGGCGAGCCCCGCGTGTCCCGTGCCGGGCGCCTCACTTCCGCCGCGACTTCCGGCGCGACGGCGCCCGACCGCCACGGGGTCACCGGCGATGGTGATGCGGCAGGCCGCGTATCCGGCCATGACCGTGACCCACCGGCGGTGTCCGCATCAGCGGCCACCCTGCCGGGGGCGAGCCGTCAGCCGATGTCCGGCGGATCGATCCGCAACCGCACCGGCTCCCCGTCCCGGCGAGCGAGCCGGGCCGCCTGGGCTCTCTTGAGGGCCGCGGCCAGCGCCGCGCCGCGGCCGGGGCGCACCCGGAGCAGGGCCCTCTCCCACCGCTCCCCCGGCGGCGGGTCACCGGGGCGCCGCGGGCGGCCCGCGGCCGTGACCGGCAGGGGCACCGGCCCGAGCACCTCCGCGTCCTCCGGGAGCTCCGCCGCGGCGAGCAGGTCGGCGACGTCCTCCGGCGGACCGGAGACCGAGGCCATGCGGGACACCGGGGGGAAGCCGAGCTCGGCGCGGTCGGCGAGCTCCCGCATCGCGTGCCCGGCGGGATCCCAGCGCACGAGCGCCTGCACGGGCCGCAGCGTGGGCTCCGCGACGACGACCACCGTGCCGCCCGCGTCCTGACCGCGCACCAGCGCGGCGGCACCCAGCCAGCGGCGCAGCGCCTCCTCGCCCGCCCGCAGGTCGGGGCGGCCGAGCATCGCCCAGCCGTCCAGCAGCAGGGCCGCCGCGTAGCCGCCCTCCGCGACCGGCTCGGCTCCGGGCGTGGAGACGATCAGGGCCGGGCGGTCGGGAACGGTGTCGAGCACGTGGTCACGGCCCGAGGTGCGCACGGGCACGGCCGGGAAGGCCCGGCCCAGCTCCTCGGCGGTGCGCCCGGCCCCCACGACCATGGCGCGCAGCCGGGCGCCGCCGCACTCTGCGCAGTGCCAGTCCGGGGCCTCACGGGCGCACCAGCCGCAGTGCAGGCCGCCGTCGTTGCCCCGGGCCTCCAGCGGGCCCGCGCAGTGCGCGCACCGCGCGGGCTCCCGGCACCGCTCGCAGGCCAGCCGAGGCACGTACCCGCGGCGCGGCACCTGGACGAGCACCGGCCCGTGCTTGAGGCCCTCCCGCGCGGTCTGCCAGGCGAGCGAGGGCAGCCGGGCGGCGCGCGCGGCCTCGTCCCGCGCCTGCTCGGCGTCCCCGACCGTGCGGATCAGCGGTGCCGCCGCCCGGACCTGCTCGCGGGCGGCCGTGAGCGGCAGCGCCCAGCCGGTGTCCACCAGCTGCGCGGCCTCGACGGTGCAGCCGAAGCCGCCGAGCAGGAAGGCCGCCTTCTCGTGGGCCGCCCGCAGCTGCAACACCTCACGCGCGTGCGGCTGGGGGGCGTGCTGCTCGCTGTGGCTGGAGTCGCCGTCGTCCCAGATGGCCGCGAGGCCCAGGTCGCGCACGGGCGCGAACATCGCGGCGCGGGTGCCGACCACCGCCCGCACCGAGCCCCGGCTGACCGCGAGCCAGCGGCGGTAGCGCTCCTCAGGGCCGGTCTCGGCGGTCAGCAGCACATGGCGGCCCTCGCCGAGCAGCTCGGTCAGTGCCGCGTCGACGCGGGCGGCGCAGCGGCCGTCGGGCACGACGACCAGCGCGCCCCGGCCCGAGGCCAGCGCGGCGGCGGCGGCGCGCGCCAGCTCGCCCGGCCAGCGCGGGCCGGGCAGCGCCGTCCACACCGCGCGCGGCGAGTCGCCACGGGCGACGGCGGCGAGATAGGCGGGCCCGGTGGCGTAACGCGACCAGCTGCCCGGCTCCGGCGCGACGGGCGGGGGCAGTGGATCGGGGGACGCGGCGGCCTCGGCGCGGACCCTGCGCGGCGGCACGGCGAGCTGGACGACGTCCGCGAGGGTCCCGGCATAGCGGTCGGCGACCGCGCGGCAGAGCTTCAGCAGCTCGGGCCCGAGCACCGGCTCCGGGGAGAGCACCTGGGCGAGGGGGGCCAGCGGGCCGCGGTAGTCGCTCTCGGCGAGGCGCTCGACGATGAACCCGTTGTGCAGCTCACCGCCCTCGCGCCGCCCCTTGGCGACCCTGGCCCCGAACCGCACCCGCACCCGCGCCCCCGGCCGCGCCTCGGCGTCCATCGCGGCGGGCACGGCGTAGTCGAAGAACTGGTCGAGGTGGATGAGCCCCTTGTCCACCAGCACCCGGGCCACGGGAAACTCCTCAGCCAGCGCGGCCCCCCGCCACGTACGCGGCTTGGCCCGTGGCACCTTGGCCTGCCGCACGGTCTCCCGGATCAGCGCCAGCTGCTCCCCACCCTGCGGCTCCCCCGCCCCCTTGTCACTGCTCACAGCTCAAGTCTTAGCAGACCGCACTGACAGCGGCGGTGGCGTGCGGAGCTGGGCCGGCCCACGCGCGAGGCAGCCGAGGCCTTGTCGACAGCCCGGGGATGTTGCTGTTTCCTGCCGTCGGGGCCGCAAAGAGGAAACAGGAAACACCGGCATCCGCCTTGTTCGTCCGTGGCAGCGGATCGCAATCTGGCTTGCGGCTTCCCGTCGGCTGCCGGGACAACCGGTGGGGGAGGTTCTTGTGTTCGAGCAGCCGACTCGCTTCGGCCCGGAGCTTCGCAGGCTGCGCCTGGCCGACGGCATGACTCTTGAGTCCCTGGCGCAACGCGTGCACTTCAGCAAAAGCCATCTGAGCAAGGTCGAACGCGGTCAGCAACGCCCAAGTCCGGAGCTGGCCCGGCTCTGCGACGCGGCGTTGGGGGCCGGTGGCGCGCTGGTGTCCCTGGTGCCCGGACGGGCGCCCGTGGCACCACCCATGCACACGAGCATCACGACGGATGACGAGGTGTGGTCGATGCGTTTGTCCCCGGACGGAGCGAGTTGGTTCCAGCCCCTGCCACGGCGGGATGTCGTGACAGGTGCCGCCGCCTCCGTCGTCCGGCTGGGGCTCGGCACCCCACGCCACGCGGAAGATCTCGAAGGCACCGCTGTGCTGGAGACGTACACGTCTCTCTTCGCGCAGTACCGGAAGCTCGGCCAAGCAGCCGGTCCCGAGGTTCTGCTGCCGACCTTGATCGCGCAGACCCACACCTTGAGGAGCCTGGCACAGCACTCCGCCCCACGAACGCGCAAGAGCCTGTTGAAGCTCGCCTCCCGCTACGCCGAATACATCGGCTGGCTGGTCCAGGAAACGGGGGACGACACATCCGCTCTGTGGTGGACACAGCGCGCCGTCGACATGGCCGCCGCCGGTGGTGACCAGGACCTGGCCGCTTACGCCTTGGTCCGCCGGGCGCTGATCACCCTGTACCGGGGCGACGGCGACGAGACCATAGCCCTGGCCCAGCAAGCTCAGAAGGGCCGGTTACCACCCCGCATCCTAGGGCTGGCCGCCCAGCGGGAGGCCCAGGGGCACGCGCTGTCCGGGAGCTACGCCTCGTGCATGCGGTGCTTGGACCGTGCTCGTATGCTCCTCGCCGTCCACCCTTCCGACCAGGCGTCTCCCGTCATCGGCACGACGAACCTGACCGACCCGGTCGCCATGGTGACGGGCTGGTGCTTGTACGACCTCGGACACCCCCG
The DNA here is from genome assembly GCF_055558795.1 of Streptomyces sp. NPDC025618. NCBI lineage: Bacteria > Bacillati > Actinomycetota > Actinomycetes > Kitasatosporales > Streptomycetaceae > Streptomyces > Streptomyces sp. NPDC025618. The sequence goes on from NZ_JBVHLW010000010.1 coordinate 58,621, forward strand.
GCGGGCAGCTGCGGTTCTGGACGAACAGGTCGCCGCACTACCCAACGGCGCCCTGCGCTCCCACGCCCGCTACGGGTTGCGCCAAGCCCTCGCCCATGCCGCGGCCGGTGAAGTCGACCGGGCCTGTGCCGTGGCCGGGCCGTTGCTGGCGACCACGGTCTCCGTCGGTTCGGCCACCGTCGCGACCGACCTCGCCCGCCTGGAGCGCACGCTGGCCCGCCACGCGCGAAACGCCTCAGTGCGCGATCTCGTCCCCGAACTCACCGCTGCCCTGCGCGCTGTCCGTACCCAGTAGATCCGCCCGTACCCGAGAAGGGGAACCACCATGCCTGACGTCTTCATCAACTACCGCACCGGCGATGGCGAGAAGAGCGCGACTCTGATCGAAACACGGCTGTCCGACCGCTTCGGGAGCGAGAGGATCTTCCGCGCCTCGAAGTCCATCAAACCGAGCGAGCCGTTCCCCACGGCCATCCTGAAAGCTCTGCGCCGGAGTTCGATCCTGCTCGCCGTCGTCGGAGCGCAGTGGGCCGCTCATCCGCGGCTACGTCACCACGACGACTGGGTACGCAAGGAGATCCTTGAGGCCTTCGAGATCGGCATTCCTGTCCTCCCCATCCTGGACGGCCGTACGGTGGACCGGCTGTCGGCCGACGCCCTGCCTGAGGAACTTGCCCACATCGCCGATCTCCAGTCACTGCGGCTGGACCACCAGAACGCGGACGCGGACCTCGCCCGCATCGGTGACACTCTGGCTGAACTGGTACCGGAACTCGGCACGGCCGACCGTCACGCACAGGAGCACCGGGACAGCACGCCGGACGGGGCCGGCAACTCCATCAGCGGCGGCACCCAGGGCAGGGTGGTCCAGACTCGTGATTTCAACGGCACCGTGGGCACATCCTTCTACGGTGCTCAGGGTCCCGTCCACACGGGCAAAGGGAACCAGTACGTCGAATCGCAGCACTTCTCCGGTCCCGTTTCGGGCGATGGGGCAACGTATGTGACGGGCGAGGTGAACGGCGGCATCAACCACCGCTTCGGCGGCAGGGCCGACCGTGAGGACAACGACAGGTGAGTGACTGGATCCGAAATGCCTTCGAAGGAGGTCAGGGAAATGTCCACACGGGCCCCGGTGACCAGTACAACGTCTCCTTCCTGACCAACTCTCGGGGCCAGACACCCCGCGCGGTGGCCGAGAACCACCTCCGCTGGCTGCGCCAGCGGTTCGTCCCTCCCTTCGGACTGGGCGTGGCACGCGAACTACTGCTGAGCAACAGCATGGTGATGCTGTGCGCCCCGCCCGGGAGTGGGAGGAACGTAGCAGCGCACATGCTGCTGCACGAGCTCACCGAGAAGGGCGGCTCGTTCCAGGAGCTGGCCCCGAATCCGAGGGAGAAAGGCCCTCTTCTCCCACCGGACATGGTGGGAGAAGGTGATCGACTGCTGCTGGACCTGTCGGCCGGGGATGCGGAACTCTGGTCCGCTGTCCGGGCCGAACTCGGGCCCTTCCAGGACACGCTCGAGAGGAACACGGCCCACTTGGCGGTCGTCCCGCCGTACCACCTGGCCCACCAGCACAGCAACGGACTCCAACGCTTCTGTGCGGACCTCCGGCGGCCACCAGCCACAGCGCTGCTGCGGCGATATCTCCGGCTGGACGGGCTCGACACCGAGTCCAGCAGCCACCTGCCGACAGACATACTCTCCTACCTCGACCGGACACCGCCCTTACGTGACGTGGCCGCACTCGCGCACTACATCCTGCGCGCGAAAGTGTCCGCCGAGGGATCGGACGGCTTCGAGCAGTGGTGCGAGCAGGCGCTCCGTGCGGTGACGAACCGGGAGCGGGAAGTCGCCGATCATGTCGCCTCCCTCCGGGAAGGCCCCCAGCGGGCCCTGCTCCTGACCACCGCCATGCTGGATGGAGCCCACGCCGATGCGATCCATCTCGGCACCGAGCAATTGCTGCGCACCGCGCAGCACCCCCCGGACGAGGGTCCGCTGCTGGAGCGGGACGACCTCGCCCAACGCTTGAAATCCATCGACGCGATCAGCGATTTCGACGGTACGGTGCGCTTCCGGGAACTCGGCTGGCCGGAGGCGGTCCGGACCCACTTCTGGACCACCATGCCCGGTCTTCGCGACCACCTCCGAACATGGGTGGAGAAGTCCATCGGCCTGCCGGGCCTGACCGTGGAGGACCGCGACGGCCTCGTCGAGCGATTCGCCGTGCAGTGCCTACGCACCAAGCGGCCGGGCGATTTGATCTCTCTGGTGGAGCACTGGACCGGCTCACCGAAAGACGGCGTACGGCTGCGCGCGGCCGCCCAGGCGCTGGAGCACGGCCTGACCTCGGAACAGTGGGGGAACAGCTTCCGTCAGAGGATCTACTACTGGGCGATCGAGCGCCGCCTACCCGAAGGGCTCTTCACCGTCCTGGTCGAAGTCTGCGGCGAAGTGATGGCAGTGCGCCACCCCGACCAGGCCATGGTCCGCCTCCACCACCTGAGCCATCAGGAGCCGCTCCCCGGCATGGCCCAGGACGCCCTCGCCCGGCTCGTCCGTGCCGACCGCCGCATCCAGCGACGCCTACTCGACCGACTCGCCCGGGCGCTGGAACACACCCACTGGCCTGCCGACAGAAACCTGTTCGCAGCAACCGCCGACCCCTGCCTGCTCGCATACCCCGATACGCGCTCCCACGCTCTCCTGGCCGAGCCCGGCGTACGTCACCACCTGTCCACCTGCTGGGGCTCGCTCTTCCGGAAACACCCGCCACCCACTTGGGCGCCTCTTGTGGGGCTCTGGCTGTCCACCGCGACGGACGACGAAGTCCAAGGCGACCTTCTCCTGCGGGTCCTGGTCGGGGCAGCAGCCGAATCGAGCGCCCTCCTGAGCCGTCTGTATCTGATCGGGCGCGACTGGTCACGCGCCGGGCCCGATCCCAGGGAACGGGCACGGCGGGCAGGCACGACAAAACGACTGCTCCGGATGATCGATGCCGCCCAGGGACTGCAGAGCGGCTGACCAGTCTGCGAAACCCAACGGGAGAAGACGCACGATGAGCTCTGGCCACAAGACGGTGACCCTCTTTCTGACCGTCATCTGCGCATTGCTGGCGGCGATCGTGGGCAAGTGCCTGGGCTGGCCCCTGTGGGCCTGGCTCGCCGCTGCCGCCGCCCTGATGGCGGGTCCGGCGACAGTCGCACTGATCTCCAGCCGCCGGAAGGACCCCCTGCCCAGGGAGCTGACACTCGAACCCGACCTGCCGATTCCCCCGCTGGAGCGCCGCGAGCAGCGCATCACGCGCGTAGCTCTGCCCAGCGACACCCCCGACTACGATTTCATCCTCGCGGCCACCGTGCGGTGGTACCCCATCGATGCGCCGTCGGACGCCCCGATCATCAATCCCGGCGCCCTTGCCATCGACGCCGTCCTGGCCCGGGCACGCGTGATCTCGGCCCAGCGGTCACCCGGGCGAAGCGCTCTGGTCCAGCACGAGCTGAACGGGGAGCTGGGTACCATGCTGCCCGATCCGTCCGGCCGCGTGTACGCCATGGCCGAGAGCGTGGAACTCATGCTGTCGGAGCAGGACCGGGAGCGGCTCGCAAAGCTCTCCGGAGTCCGCAAGGACGAAGCGGTCTGGGAACACGAGCGGAGATACGAACGGAACAAGCGCGCCTACTTGGGTGACGACGTGCTCAAGGACACCGGCAGCGCGGTGGTCTGGTGGCTGGCGAGGAACGACGACCGCATCGACACGACTGTCAAGGACATCGGCCTCCTGGCACAGCTCTCGTCCGCGGCCAACAACCAGGGCGTCCCCGAACCGTTCCAGCACCTCGTGCCCTGGCCTGAGGTGGAACAGGAGGACGACCGCGAGGCGACCGCCGCCGACCTCTTCGACCGGATGCTGTTGGCGATGGGCTTCGCCGAGGACGATCCCGGGCGGGCGCTGTTCGTGGACCGGGTTGCCGATGCCGCAGAAGGGTCAGCACGCCATGAGACCGCCCAGGCGATCCGGCAGCGCTTCGACGCGCCGTCGGCTCCAGGCACGGACGACGGACCCCTGCCCCCCTTCAGCCCGGAGCAGCCTGCCGCCACCTGACACAGGGACGCTGGTGCGCGGATGCCCGGCGCCCCTCAGGGGGTGCCGGGCATCCGCGGAACGCCTTACCGACCTACAGCCCCGCAGCCTTCTTCAGCGCCTCCACACGGTCCGTCCGCTCCCACGTGAAGTCCGGGAGCTCGCGGCCGAAGTGGCCGTACGCGGCGGTCTGCGCGTAGATCGGGCGCAGCAGGTCCAGGTCGCGGATGATCGCGGCCGGGCGGAGGTCGAAGACCTCGGAGATCGCCGTCTCGATCTTCTCGACGTCGACGGTGGCGGTGCCGAAGGTCTCGACGAACAGGCCCACCGGCTCGGCCTTGCCGATCGCGTACGCGACCTGCACCTCGCAGCGGGTGGCCAGACCGGCGGCGACGACGTTCTTGGCGACCCAGCGCATCGCGTACGCGGCGGAGCGGTCGACCTTGGACGGGTCCTTGCCGGAGAAGGCACCGCCGCCGTGGCGGGCCATGCCGCCGTAGGTGTCGATGATGATCTTGCGGCCGGTGAGGCCGGCGTCGCCCATGGGGCCGCCGATCTCGAAGCGGCCGGTGGGGTTCACCAGGAGGCGGTAGCCCTCGGTGTCCAGCTTGATGCCGTCCTCGACGAGCTCCTTGAGGACGTGCTCGACGACGAACTCGCGGATGTCGGGCGCCAGCAGCGAGTCCAGGTCGATGTCGGAGGCGTGCTGGGAGGAGACGACCACGGTGTCCAGGCGCACGGCCTTGTTGCCGTCGTACTCGATGGTGACCTGGGTCTTGCCGTCGGGGCGCAGGTAGGGGATGGTCCCGTTCTTGCGGACCTCCGACAGGCGGCGCGACAGGCGGTGCGCGAGGTGGATCGGCAGCGGCATGAGCTCGGGCGTCTCGTCGCACGCGTAGCCGAACATCAGGCCCTGGTCGCCCGCGCCCTGCTTGTCGAGCTCGTCCTCGTCGCCCTCGACGCGGCTCTCGTACGCCGTGTCGACGCCCTGCGCGATGTCCGCGGACTGCGCGCCGATGGACACCGACACGCCGCAGGAGGCGCCGTCGAAGCCCTTCTTGGAGGAGTCGTAACCGATCTCGAGGATCTTGTTGCGGACGAGCGTGGCGATGGGGGCGTAAGCCTTCGTCGTCACCTCGCCGGCGACGTGCACCAGGCCGGTGGTGATCAAGGTCTCGACGGCGACACGGGAGGTCGGGTCCTCTTTGAGGAGAGCGTCGAGAATGGTGTCGCTGATCTGGTCAGCGATCTTGTCGGGGTGACCCTCGGTCACGGATTCCGAGGTGAACAGGCGGCGGGACACATCGCTCCCTGGGGTTGCAGCGGCTGCTGGCTGATCATTGACGGACCCGGCCGAGAGCTGCGCTCGACGCGGATCCAGAGGCCAGTTTATCCGGCGATCCCGCCGTTAGGACATCCCGTCGCACATCCGCGACGCCGTGACCTGTGATCCCCGCCTCAGCGGGGACCCCGGCGCGTCAGGAGAGCCGCTCGGCCACCAGGTCCCAGACCGTCTCGGCGAGGGCCTCCTTCGGCCCGTACGGGACGGGGGTCTCGGAGCCGTCGGGGGCGAGGACCACGGCCTCGCTCGCCTCCGCGCCGAAGGTCTTGCGCTCCCCCACTTCATTGACGACCAGCAGGTCACAGCCCTTGCGGGCGAGCTTGGCGCGGCCGTTGGCGAGCACGTCGTCGGTCTCGGCGGCGAAGCCGACGACGATCTGTCCCGGGCGGGCGCGGCCGGCCGAGAGCTCGGCGAGCACGTCGGGGTTGCGGACCAGCTCGACGGGCGCGGGCTCCTGCCCGTCCCGCTTCTTGATTTTGCCCTCGGCGTAGCGGGCGGGCCGGAAATCGGCGACCGCGGCCGCCATGACCACGGCGTCGGCGTCGGCCGCCGCCTTGAGCACGGCCTCGCGCAGCTGTATCGCGGTGCCCACCTGGACCACGTCGGCACCGGCGGGGTCCGACAGGCCGGTGTTGGCGGCGACGAGGGTGACGCGGGCGCCCCGGGCCACGGCGGTACGGGCCAGGGCGTAGCCCTGCTTGCCGGAGGAGCGGTTGCCGAGGAAGCGGACGGGGTCCAGGGGCTCACGGGTGCCGCCCGCGCTGATGACCACGTGCCGGCCGGCGAGGTCGGCGGTCTGGGACCGGGCGCCGCGGGCGAGCACCCGGCGGCAGACCTCGAAGATCGCCTCGGGGTCCGGGAGGCGGCCCTTGCCGGTGTCGACGCCGGTGAGGCGGCCGACGGCGGGCTCGATGACGATCGCGCCGCGGCGGCGCAGGGTCGCCACGTTCTCCTGGGTGGCCGGGTTCTCCCACATCTCGGTGTGCATGGCGGGCGCGAAGACGACGGGGCAGCGCGCGGTGAGCAGCGTGTTGGTCAGCAGGTCGTCGGCGAGGCCGTGGGCGGCCTTGGCCAGCATGTCGGCGGTGGCGGGCGCGACCACGACGAGCTGCGCCTCCTGGCCGATGCGCACGTGCGGCACCTCGTGGACGGAGTCCCACACCTGGGTGGCCGCGGGGTGGCCGGAGAGCGCGGACCAGGTGGCCTCGCCGACGAAGTGCAGGGAGGCGGCCGTCGGCACGACGCGCACGTCGTGTCCCGACTCGGTGAGGCGCCGCAGCAGCTCGCACGCCTTGTAGGCGGCGATCCCGCCGCTGACCCCCAGGACGACCTTGGGCTTGTCCATCGCTTCGCTTCTCCCCGCGCTCTCGCACACTTCCGTGGCCTCTACCTACCCCATGACACACCAAGGGCCCGGCAGCTGCTCTGCCGGGCCCTGGATGACGTCGAAGGTGCCGCTCTACTGGGCCGGGGCCTCGATGGCCTCGGAGGTCAGCAGACCGGCGTTGATCTCGCGGAGCGCGATGGAGAGCGGCTTCTCGTGGACGTGGGTGTCCACCAGCGGGCCGACGTACTCCAGCAGACCCTCGCCGAGCTGCGAGTAGTACGCGTTGATCTGGCGGGCACGCTTGGCGGCGTAGATCACCAGGCTGTACTTCGAGTCGGTTGCCTCGAGCAGCTCATCAATCGGCGGGTTGATGATGCCCTCGGGCGCGGTGATGGAAGAGGACACTGTCTGCCTTCCGATGGGGGTGGAGATCAAGAACTCTGGGGTCTGGGGATACCCCCAGTTCAACGGAGCAAGGCTAGCAGCTCGCGCGCCACGTCCTCGACGGAGGTGTTGACGAGCGTCACATCGAACTCCGCCTCGGCGGCCAGCTCGACCTTGGCCGCGGCCAGGCGGCGCTCGATGACCTCGGGCGACTCCGTGCCCCGGCCGGTGAGCCGGCGGACCAGCTCGTCCCAGCTCGGCGGCGCGAGGAAGACCAGCCGGGCGTCCGCCATGCTCTCGCGGACCTGCCGGGCGCCCTGGAGGTCGATCTCCAGCAACACCGGCTGCCCCGCGGCCAGCCGGTCCAGGACCGGCTGACGCGGGGTGCCGTAGCGGTTGCCCGCGAACTCGGCCCACTCCAGCAGCTCCCCGTTGGCGACGAGCTTGTCGAACTGCTCGTCGTCGACGAAGAAATACTGGACGCCGTCCTGCTCGCCGGGTCGCGGCTTGCGGGTGGTGGCGGAGACCGAGAGCCACACCTCGGGGTGTGCCTTGCGCATATGGGCGACGACCGTGCTCTTACCGACCCCGGAGGGGCCGGAGAGCACGGTCAGCCGCGGTTGTCTGGCCGGGGATACGGGGGACGTCCCCCGGGAGACTGCAGTACTCATGCAGCGATTATCCCGGTTCCCGGGAGTGCCTGGGACCGTCAGGCGGCCGTGCTGCCGAACTCGCGCTCCAGGGAGGCGATCTGGTTGGAGCCGAGACCGCGCACCCGGCGGCTCTCGGAGATCCCGAGCCGCTCCATGATCTGCTTGGCGCGGACCTTGCCCACACCGGGAAGGCTCTCCAGGAGTGCGCTGACCTTCATCTTGCCGATGACTTCATTCTTCTGGCCCTGTGCGATGACCTCGTGCAGCGAGGCGCCGGAGTGCTTGAGCCGATTCTTGACCTCGGCGCGCTCCCGGCGAGCCGCGGCGGCCTTTTCGAGCGCGGCTGCGCGCTGTTCAGGGGTAAGGGGCGGAAGAGCCACGCCTACGTCACCTCGGATATCGAACTGTCGGATAACGGACCGGTGTGGAACCTAGTCGGCCCACACCTGCGGAGCAACGCGCAACGCGCTTGCACGTTCGCTCTCGTCGGAGACTAGCGGCCGATCCCGCTCCAGTCAGCGAGAACAGACGAAAAGTCCTGGTCAGACTCGCTCGACCAGGACTTTTCCGGACATACTGGCCGACAATTCTTTGCCGCGCTCGTCCGGGACAGGCGCTAACCCGCCGTCGGGCCGCCCGTTTCCACCGCGGCCCGCACCTCGTCGGCGAACCGCAGGGCGCTCCCGCGCAGCGCGGCGACGTCCGGACCGTGGCGCAGGACACCCCGGCTGACGTTCGGGACGACGTCGCGGACGGCCGCGCCGAAGACCTTCGGCAGGTCGGCGGCGGTGGCGCCCTGCGCGCCGATGCCGGGGGCGAGCAGCGGGCCGTTGATCGCCAGGTCGGCCCCGGCGGCGGCGAGCGAGCCGCTCAGCGTCGCGCCGACGACCGCGCCGTAGGAGCCCATGGGCGCGGCGCCCGCGTTCTCGTCCCGCAGGTGGTCCAGCATGGTCGCCGCGACGCTCGCGCCCCCGGTCCGCACCGCGTGCTGCACCTCCGCGCCCTCGGGGTTCGAGGTGAGCGCGAGGACGAAGACGCCGGTGCCGCTCTCGCGCGCCAGGTCCAGCGCCGGGCGCAGCGAGCCGTAGCCGAGGTAGGGGCTCACCGTGACGGCGTCGGAGAAGAGCGGCGAGGCGGGGTCGAGGTAGGTGGCGGCGTACGCGGCCATGGTGGAGCCGATGTCGCCCCGCTTGGCGTCCATGAGGACCAGCGCGCCGGCCTCGCGGGCCTCGGCGACGGCCCGCTCCAGGACGGCGATGCCGCGCGAGCCGAAGCGCTCGAAGAAGGCGGACTGCGGCTTGAGCACGGCCACGCGGTCGGCCAGCGCCTCCACGACCGTGTGCGTGAAGCGCTCCAGGCCGGCGATGTCGTCGCTCAGGCCCCAGTCCGCGAGGAGCGAGGCGTGCGGGTCGATGCCGACGCAGAGCGGGCCGCGCTCGTCCATGGCCGCGCGCAGCCGGGTGCCGAAGGGTTCGAGGGTCATGCGGCTGCCTTCTTCCGGGTCTCGGCGCCGACGGCCTCGGCGAGGGTGGCGTACGGGCTGGCGGCGAGCCGCTCGGCCAGGCCCCGGTGGATCTCCCGGCACCAGAACGGGCCCTCGTAGATGAAGGCGCTGTAGCCCTGGACCAGGGTCGCGCCCGCCAGGATGCGCTCCCAGGCGTCGTCGGCGGTCTCGATGCCCCCGACCCCCACCAGCGTGATCCGGTCGCCCACACGGGCGTACAGGCGGCTCAGGACCTCCAGCGAGCGGGCCTTGAGGGGGGCGCCGGACAGGCCGCCCGCGCCGATGGCCTCGACGGTGCGCTTCGGGGTCGTGAGCCCGAGGCCGTCGCGGGCGATGGTGGTGTTGGTGGCGATGATGCCGTCCAGGCCGAGCTCGACGGCGAGGTCGGCGACGGCGTCGACGTCCTCGTCGGCGAGGTCGGGGGCGATCTTCACCAGCAGCGGCACCCGGCGGGTGGTCACGGTGCGGTCGGCGGCCTCGCGGACGGCGGCCAGCAGCGGGCGCAGGTGGTCGACCGCCTGGAGGTCGCGCAGGCCCGGCGTGTTGGGTGAGGAGACGTTGACCACGAGGTAGTCGGCGTGGGCGGCGAGGCGCTCGGTGGACGTGACGTAGTCGGCGACGGCCTCCTCCTCGGGGACGACCTTGGTCTTGCCGATGTTCACGCCCACCGTCGTACGGAAGACGGCCTTCCGGGCCGCCAGGCGCTCCGCGACGGCCGCCGAGCCGTCGTTGTTGAAGCCCATGCGGTTGATGAGCGCGCGGTCCCCGACGAGGCGGAAGAGGCGCTTCTTGGGGTTGCCGGGCTGCGGCTGGGCGGTGACGGTGCCGATCTCGACGTGGTCGAAGCCGAGCATCGCCATGCCGTCGATCGCGGCGGCGTTCTTGTCGAAGCCCGCGGCGAGCCCGAAGGGGCCGTGCATCCGCAGGCCCAGGGCCTCGGTGCGCAGCGCCTTGTGGCGGGGGGCGAGGACGGCCGCGACGAAGGTCCGCAGGACCGGCACGCGGGCGGCGGCGCGGATCCAGGCGAAGGCCAGGTGGTGGGCCTTCTCCGGGTCCATGCGCTTGAAGAGCAGGTCGAAGAGGAGACGGTACATTTCAAGCCTTCTTGGGCGGGGAGGGGCGAGGGGCTCGCGGAGAGGGGGACACCTTCCGGTGTCCCCCTTCCGTGGCTACGCCTCGCGGGCGGCGGTCAGCGCCGTGGCGTGTTCCTGGAGGGAACGCACGCCGACGTCGCCGCGGGTGAGCGCCTCGATGCCCTGGACGGCGGCCGCGAGGGCCTGGACCGTGGTCAGGCAGGGCACGGCACGGGCCACCGCGGCCGTACGGATCTCGTAGCCGTCGAGCCGGCCGCCGGTGCCGTACGGGGTGTTGACGATCAGGTCGACCTGGCCGTCGTGGATGAGCTGGACGATGGTCTTCTCGCCGGCCGGGCCCTCGCCCTCGCTCTGCTTGCGCACGACGGTGGCGTTGATGCCGTTGCGCTTGAGGACCTCGGCGGTGCCGGAGGTGGCGAGCAGCTCGAAGCCGTGGGCGACCAGCTCGCGCGCCGGGAAGATCATCGAGCGCTTGTCGCGGTTGGCGACGGAGACGAACGCGCGGCCCTTGGTGGGCAGCGCGCCGTACGCGCCGGCCTGCGACTTGGCGTACGCCGTGCCGAAGACCGAGTCGATGCCCATGACCTCGCCGGTGGAGCGCATCTCCGGGCCAAGGACGGTGTCCACGCCGCGGCCGGAGGCGTCGCGGAAGCGGCTCCACGGCATCACGGCCTCCTTGACGGAGATCGGCGCGTCCAGCGGCAGCGTGCCGCCGTCGCCCTCCTTGGGGAGCATGCCCTCGGCGCGCAGCTGGGCGACGGTCGCGCCCAGCGAGATACGGGCGGCGGCCTTGGCCAGCGGCACGGCGGTCGCCTTCGAGGTGAAGGGGACCGTGCGGGAGGCGCGCGGGTTGGCCTCCAGGACGTAGAGGATGTCCCCGGCCATGGCGAACTGGATGTTGATCAGACCACGGACGCCGACGCCCTTGGCGATGGCCTCGGTGGAGGTCCGCAGCCGCTTGATGTCGAAGCCGCCGAGGGTGATCGGGGGCAGCGCGCAGGCGGAGTCGCCGGAGTGGATGCCGGCTTCCTCGATGTGCTCCATGACGCCGCCGAGGTAGAGCTCGTGGCCGTCGTAGAGCGCGTCGACGTCGATCTCGATGGCGTCGTCGAGGAAGCGGTCGATGAGCACCGGGTGCTCGGAGATGAGGCCGGCGTGCCGGGTGAGGTACTCCCCCAGCGACGGCTCGTCGTAGACGATCTCCATGCCGCGGCCGCCGAGCACATAGGACGGGCGGACCATGACGGGGTAGCCGATCTCGGCGGCGATGCCCTTGGCCTCGTCGAAGGAGAAGGCGGTGCCGTACTTCGGCGCGGGCAGCCCGGCCTCGGTCAGCACGCGGCCGAAGGCGCCGCGCTCCTCGGCGAGGTCGATGGCCTCGGGCGAGGTGCCGACGATCGGCACGCCGTTGTCCTTGAGCGCCTGGGCGAGGCCGAGCGGGGTCTGGCCGCCGAGCTGGACGACGACGCCCGCGACGGGACCGGCGAGGGTCTCGGCGTGGACGATCTCCAGGACGTCCTCCAGGGTGAGCGGCTCGAAGTAGAGCCGGTCGGAGGTGTCGTAGTCGGTGGAGACGGTCTCGGGGTTGCAGTTGACCATCACGGTCTCATAGCCGGCGTCGCTGAGCGCGAAGGAGGCGTGGACGCAGGAGTAGTCGAACTCGATGCCCTGGCCGATGCGGTTGGGACCGGAGCCGAGGATGATCACGGCGGGCTTCTCGCGCGGCGCGACCTCGCTCTCCTCGTCGTAGGAGGAGTAGAAGTACGGCGTCTTCGCGGCGAACTCGGCGGCGCAGGTGTCGACCGTCTTGTAGACCGGGCGGACGCCGAGGGCGTGCCGGACCTCGCGGACGACGTCCTCGCGCAGGCCGCGGATGGCGGCGATCTGGGCGTCGGAGAAGCCGTGCCGCTTGGCCTCGGCGAGCAGCTCGGGCTCCAGCTCGCCGACGGCGGCGAGCTCGTCGGCGATCTCCTTGATCAGGAAGAGCTGGTCGACGAACCACGGGTCGATCTTCGTCGCGTCGAAGACCTCCTCCGGGGTGGCCCCGGCGCGGATCGCGGCCATCACGGTGTTGATGCGGCCGTCGGTGGGGACGACCGCCTTCGCCAGCAGCTCCGCCTTGTCGCCGGGCGCGGAGACGAAGTCGAACTGCGAGCCCTTCTTCTCCAGGGAGCGCAGGGCCTTCTGGAGCGCCTCGGTGAAGTTGCGGCCGATGGCCATGGCCTCGCCCACCGACTTCATGGTGGTGGTGAGGGTGGCGTCGGCGGCCGGGAACTTCTCGAAGGCGAAGCGCGGGGCCTTGACCACGACGTAGTCGAGCGTGGGCTCGAAGGACGCCGGGGTCTTCTCCGTGATGTCGTTCGGGATCTCGTCCAGGGTGTAGCCCACGGCGAGCCGGGCCGCGATCTTCGCGATCGGGAAGCCGGTGGCCTTGGAGGCGAGCGCCGAGGAGCGGGAGACGCGGGGGTTCATCTCGATGACGATGATCCGGCCGTCGTCGGGGTTGACCGCGAACTGGATGTTGCAGCCGCCGGTGTCGACGCCGACCTCGCGGATGATCGCGATGCCGATGTCGCGCAGCCGCTGGTACTCGCGGTCGGTGAGCGTCATCGCCGGGGCGACGGTGATCGAGTCACCGGTGTGCACGCCCATGGGGTCGAAGTTCTCGATGGAGCAGACGACCACGACGTTGTCGTTGCGGTCGCGCATCAGCTCCAGCTCGTACTCCTTCCAGCCGAGGATGGACTCCTCCAGGAGCACCTCGGTGGTCGGGGAGAGCGTGAGGCCCTGGCCGGCGATGCGGCGCAGCTCGTCCTCGTCGTGGGCGAAGCCGGAGCCGGCGCCGCCCATGGTGAAGGAGGGGCGGACGACGACGGGGTAGCCGCCGAGCTCCTCGACGCCCGCGAGGACCTCGTCCATGGTGTGGCAGATGACCGAGCGGGCGGACTCGCCGTGGCCGATCTTCGCGCGGACGGCCTCGACGACGCCCTTGAACAGGTCGCGGTCCTCGCCCTTGTGGATCGCCTCGACGTTGGCGCCGATGAGCTCGACGTCGTACTTCGCCAGCACGCCGTTCTCGTGCATGGAGATCGCGGTGTTGAGCGCGGTCTGGCCGCCGAGGGTGGGCAGGAGGGCGTCGGGGCGCTCCTTGGCGATGATCTTCTCGACGAACTCGGGGGTGATCGGCTCGACATAGGTGGCGTCGGCGATCTCCGGGTCGGTCATGATCGTGGCCGGGTTGGAGTTGACCAGGATGACCCGCAGGCCCTCGGACTTGAGGACCCGGCACGCCTGGGTGCCGGAGTAGTCGAACTCGGCGGCCTGGCCGATGACGATCGGGCCGGAGCCGATGACCAGGACGGACTGGATATCGGTGCGCTTAGGCACGCTGGCCCTCCATGAGCTGGACGAAGCGGTCGAACAGGTACGCCGCGTCGTGCGGGCCTGCTGCTGCCTCGGGGTGGTACTGGACGCTGAACGCCGGCTGGTCGAGCAGCTGGAGGCCCTCCACCACGTTGTCGTTCAGACAGACGTGGGAGACCTCGACCCGGCCGTACGGCGTGGCGGTCGCCGCGTCGAGCGGGGCGTCGACGGCGAAGCCGTGGTTGTGCGCGGTGACCTCGACCTTGCCGGTCGTGCGGTCCTGCACGGGCTGGTTGATGCCGCGGTGGCCGTACTTCAGCTTGTAGGTGCCGAAGCCGAGCGCGCGGCCGAGGATCTGGTTGCCGAAGCAGATGCCGAAGAGCGGCGTCTTGCGGGAGAGGACCTCCCGCATCACGGCGACGGGGCCGTCGGCGGTCGACGGGTCGCCGGGGCCGTTGGAGAAGAACACGCCGTCCGGGTCGACGGCGTAGACGTCCTCGGCGGTGGCGGTGGCGGGCAGGACGTGCACCTCGATGCCGCGCTCGGCCATCCGGTGCGGGGTCATGCCCTTGATGCCGAGGTCGACCGCGGCGACGGTGAAGCGCTTCTCACCGATCGCGGGGACGACGTAGGTCTCCTTGGTGGCGACCTCGGCGGAGAGGTCGGCGCCCTGCATCTCGGGGGCCTGGCGGACCTCGGCGAGCATCGTGCCCTCGTCGGGCAGGCTGTTGCCGGAGAAGATGCCGACCCGCATCGCGCCGCGCTCGCGCAGGTGGCGGGTGAGGGCGCGGGTGTCGATGCCGCTGATGCCGACGACGCCCTGGTGGCTCAGCTCCTCGTCGAGGGAGCGGCGGGAGCGCCAGTTGGAGGGGATCCGGGCGGGGTCGCGGACGACGTAGCCGGCGACCCAGATCCGCTTCGACTCGGGGTCCTCGTCGTTGACGCCGGTGTTGCCGACGTGCGGGGCGGTCATGACGACCACCTGGCGGTGGTACGACGGGTCGGTCAGGGTCTCCTGGTAGCCGGTCATGCCGGTGGAGAACACCGCCTCGCCGAAGGTCACCCCCACGGCCCCGTAGGCGCGGCCGCGGAAGGTCCGGCCGTCCTCCAGGACGAGTACGGCGGGGACCTTGGCGGTCCCCCTGGTGGAGGTCGTCATCGTGCGCCTTCCATGTCGTGGTTCGGGTGGTGCGGCCGGGTGAGTGCCTCGACCCAGGCGGGGTGTTCGGCGGCCCGGTCGGAGCGGAAGCCGGAGTCGATCCGCCGGTCGCCGTGCTCCCAGGTGATCACCAGCAGGCCGCCCTCGGTGAGGACCTTGCCGGCGATGCCCTTGTCGAGCCGGGCGCCGCGCACCCGGTCCGCGGGGATGAAGAAGTCCTGGGCACCGGGCCGTACGACGGTGACGCCCTGGTCCGTCAGGGTGAGCTCGGCGCGGCTGCGGGTGCCGAGGCCGCGCGCGACGATCCGGTCGAGCCACTGCCCGGCGGTGGTGGAGCCGTGGTAGCGGCCCGCCATGGTCAGCCGCGGCTCGGCGGCGGTGGCCGGGGCCGCGGGCAGCTCGGGCAGGTCGCCCTGGAGCGTGCCGCGCCACTTCCAGCCCTCGCGCATCAGCCAGTAGAGCAGCGCGATGAAGAGCAGCAGCCCGACGACCCAGCCGATCCGTGCGGCCCAGTCGGTGACGGCCTGGGACTTCTCCTCGACCGCCAGATTGATCAGTGCAGATGTCACGCGAGATTCCCGTCCACGACCGTCGCCCGTCCCCGCAGGAAGGTGTGGGTGACGCGTCCCGGCAGCTCACGGCCCTCGTAGGGGGTGTTGCGGCTGCGGGAGGCGAAGCCCGCGGGGTCCACGGGTCCACGGTAAGCGGAATCGACCAGGGTGAGGTTGGCAGGCTCTCCGGCGGCGACCGGGCGGCCGTGACCGGCGAGGCGGCCGATCTCCGCCGGGCGGGCGGACATCCGCTCGGCGACGCCCGCCCAGTCCAGCAGGCCGGTGTCGACCATGGTGTGCTGGACGACCGACAGGGCGGTCTCCAGGCCGACCATGCCCATGGCCGCGGCACCCCACTCGCAGTCCTTGTCCTCGTGCGGGTGCGGGGCGTGGTCGGTGGCGACGATGTCGATCGTGCCGTCGGCCAGCGCCTCGCGCAGCGCCAGCACGTCGCGCTCGGTGCGCAGCGGCGGGTTCACCTTGTAGACGGGGTTGTAGGTCCGTACGAGCTCGTCGGTGAGGAGCAGGTGGTGCGGCGTGACCTCGGCGGTGACGTCGATGCCGCGGGACTTGGCCCAGCGGACGATCTCCACCGAGCCCGCCGTGGAGAGGTGGCAGATGTGCACCCGGGAGCCGACGTGCTCGGCGAGGAGGACATCGCGGGCGATGATCGACTCCTCGGCGACGGCGGGCCAGCCGCCGAGGCCGAGCTCGGCGGAGACGATGCCCTCGTTCATCTGGGCGCCCTCGGTCAGCCGCGGCTCCTGGGCGTGCTGGGCGACGACGCCGCCGAACGCCTTCACGTACTCCAGGGCGCGGCGCATGATCACGGCGTCGTCGACGCACTTGCCGTCGTCGGAGAAGACGCGGACGCCGGCGGCGGAGTCGTGCATCGCGCCCAGCTCGGCGAGCTGCTTGCCCTCCAGGCCGACGGTGACGGCGCCGATGGGCTGCACGTCGCAGTAGCCGGACTCCTTGCCCAGGCGCCACACCTGCTCGACGACGCCGGCGGTGTCGGCGACGGGGAAGGTGTTCGCCATGGCGAAGACGGCGGTGTAGCCGCCGCTCGCGGCGGCCCGGGTGCCGGTCAGGACGGTCTCGGAGTCCTCCCGGCCCGGCTCGCGCAGGTGGGTGTGGAGGTCGACCAGGCCGGGCAGCAGGATCTTGCCGTCGGCCTCGATGACGGTGGCGTCGCCCGCGTCGATGCCGGTGCCCACCTCGGCGATGGTCTCGCCGTCGATGAGGACGTCCTGGGGCTCGCCGCCGAGGATCTTCGCACCGCGGATCAGGATCTTGCTCATGTCAGTTGTTCTCCTCGGCATCGAGAGACCGGCGCGGAGCGCCGCCGTCAAGGGTGGCGGTGGGCGACGGGTGGGCGAAAGTGACGGCCGGCTCGGAGCCGCCGAGCAGGAGGTAGAGGACGGCCATGCGGATGCTCACGCCGTTGGCGACCTGCTCGACGGCGGTGCAGCGGTCGGAGTCGGCGACCTCCGCGGTGATCTCCATACCCCGGTTCATCGGGCCGGGGTGCATCACGATGGCGTGCTCCGGCATCCGGGCCATCCGGTCGCCGCTCAGGCCGTAGCGGCGGGAGTATTCGCGCTCGGTGGGGAAGAAGGCGGCGTTCATGCGCTCGCGCTGGACGCGCAGCATCATGACGGCGTCGGACTTCGGCAGCACCGCGTCCAGGTCGTAGGAGACCTCGCAGGGCCACTGCTCGACGCCGATCGGCACCAGGGTGGGCGGCGCGACCAGGGTGACCTGGGCGCCGAGGGTGTGCAGCAGGTGGACGTTGGAGCGGGCCACCCGGCTGTGCAGGACGTCGCCGACGATCGTGATCCGGCGGCCGCCGAGGTCCCGGCCGAGCCCGGCGTCGCGCCCGACCAGGCGGCGGCGCATGGTGAAGGCGTCCAGGAGCGCCTGGGTGGGGTGCTCGTGGGTGCCGTCACCGGCGTTGACCACGGCGCCGTCGATCCAGCCGGAGTTGGCCAGCCGGTAGGGGGCACCGGAGGCGTGGTGGCGGATGACGACGGCGTCGGCGCCCATGGCCTCCAGGGTCAGGGCCGTGTCCTTGAGGGACTCGCCCTTGGAGACCGAGGAGCCCTTGGCGGAGAAGTTGATGACGTCGGCGGAGAGCCGCTTGGCGGCGGCCTCGAAGGAGATGCGGGTCCGCGTCGAGTCCTCGAAGAAGAGGTTGACGACGGTGCGGCCGCGCAGGGTCGGCAGCTTTTTGATCGGCCGGTCGGCGACCCGGGCCATCTCCTCGGCGGTGTCGAGGATGAGGACGGCGTCGTCGCGGGTGAGGTCGGTGGCCGAGATGAGGTGGCGCTTCATCCGGATGCTCCGTGGTCGAGGAGGTGGGGGTGGGGATGGCGAACGGCGGGGCCGCGTCCGGGCATGCGGGGGCGCGGAACCGGCGGTCGCCGGGGCCGGAGGCGACCGCTACTGCTGGGCCGGGGCACTCTCGCGCACGCCGAGGAGCACGCTGTCGCGGCCGTCCTCCTCGGTGAGCTGCACCTTGACCGTCTCCCGCAGCGACGTGGGGAGGTTCTTGCCGACGTAGTCGGCGCGGATGGGCAGCTCGCGGTGGCCGCGGTCGACGAGGACCGCGAGCTGGACGGCGCGGGGGCGGCCGATGTCGTTCAGCGCGTCGAGCGCGGCGCGGATCGTCCGGCCGGAGAAGAGCACGTCGTCGACCAGGATCACCAGACGGCCGTCGATGCCGGGGCCGGGGATGTCGGTGCGGGCGAGCGCGCGGGCGGGGCGCAGCCGCAGGTCGTCGCGGTACATGGTGATGTCGAGGGAGCCGACCGGGGTCTTGCCTCCGGTGATCTCCTCGAGCTTGGCGGCCAGCCGGCGGGCGAGGAAGACCCCGCGCGTCGGGATGCCGAGGAGCACCACGTCGTCGGCGCCCTTGGCGCGCTCGACGATCTCGTGTGCGATACGGGTCAGGACCCGGGCGATGTCCGGTGCTTCGAGCACGGGACGAGCGGCGGAACCGGCCTGGTTCACGTCACGGTTTGCGTCCATACGAAACGGACCCCCTTCTCCGCCTCACGGGACGGACATTAAAGGACGTCGGATTTACCTTTCTCACCGTACCAGGGTCCCGGACCAGGACCGGCCACCGCCCCGCACGGGGGATGCTGTGGACCATTCGGCTTGACGAAGTCAGATTACGCTGCGTAACCTCACAGTGAGTTACCAGCCACGCGGCAGAGCCGCAGATTGATACCGCGTCCGGGGAGCTTTATGTCCAGCGAATACGCCAAACAGCTCGGGGCCAAACTCCGCGCCATCCGCACCCAGCAGGGCCTCTCCCTCCATGGCGTCGAGGAGAAGTCCCAGGGCCGCTGGAAGGCCGTGGTAGTGGGCTCGTACGAGCGCGGCGACCGTGCCGTGACCGTGCAGCGCCTGGCCGAGCTGGCCGACTTCTACGGCGTTCCGGTGCAGGAACTGCTGCCGGGCACCACGCCGGGCGGGGCCGCCGAGCCGCCGCCGAAGCTGGTTCTGGACCTTGAGCGCCTGGCCCACGTGCCGGCCGAGAAGGCGGGTCCGCTCCAGCGCTATGCCGCGACCATCCAGAGCCAGCGCGGCGATTACAACGGCAAGGTCCTGTCGATCCGCCAGGACGACCTGCGCACCCTTGCCGTGATCTATGACCAGTCGCCTTCGGTGCTCACCGAGCAGCTGATCAGCTGGGGTGTGCTCGACGCCGACGCGCGCCGCGCCGTCCAGCACGAGGACGCCTGAGCCCCGGCTCGGTGAAATCCCCGCCCTGACGGGCCAAAGCCGTGGGGCGGGGAGAAACCCTTCAAGGTTTCTCCCCGCCCCACGGCTTTTTACGTCTGTCAGCTCTCGTCGCGACGAAGGCTCGGCTTGAGGTCCTTGAACCGGCCGAGCAGACCGTTCACGAAGGACGGCGAGTCGTCGGTGGAGAACTCCTTGGCGAGCTGCACCGCCTCGTCGATCGCCACCGCGTCCGGGGTCTCGTCCTCCCAGATCAGCTCGTAGGCACCGAGCCGCACGATGTTCCGGTCCGCGACCGGCATCCGGTCCAGGTCCCAGTCGACCGCGTAGGTGGCGATGAGCTCGTCGATGCGGGAGACATGCTCCGCGTACCCCTCGACCAGCTGCATCGTGTATTCGTTGACCGGCGGCTGCCGGTCGTCGGAGCGCGAGTGCCGGACCCAGTCGGCGAGGACGTCTCGCACGGTGGTGCCGCGCTGATCGGCCTCGAAGAGGATCTGGAAGGCGCGCTTACGGGCCTTGCTGCGGGCGGCCACGGTTAGCTGTTCACCCGACCGAGGTAATCACCGGTGCGCGTGTCGACCTTGATCTTCTCACCCGTGGTGATGAAGAGCGGGACCTGGATCTCGTAGCCGGTCTCCAGCTTGGCGGGCTTGGAGCCACCGGTGGAGCGGTCGCCCTGGACACCCGGCTCGGTGTGCTCGATGGTCAGCTCGACGGCGGCCGGCAGCTCGACGTAGAGCACCTCGTCGCCGTGCTTCGCGACGACGGCCTCGAAGCCCTCGAGCAGGAAGTTGGCGGCGTCGCCGACGGTCTTGCGGTCGACGTGCAGCTGGTCGTACGTGTCCATGTCCATGAAGACGAAGTACTCGCCGTCCATGTACGAGAACTGCATACCGCGCTTGTCGACGTTGGCCGTCTCGACCTTCACACCGGCGTTGAAGGTCTTGTCGACCACCTTGCCGGAGAGCACGTTCTTCAGCTTCGTGCGGACGAAGGCGGGGCCCTTGCCGGGCTTGACGTGCTGGAACTCGACGACGGACCAGAGCTGGCCTCCGTCGAGCTTGAGCACCATGCCGTTCTTGAGGTCGTTCGTGGAAGCCACGGTTGCGGAATCTCCTGGACTGAAGCTGGGACCCCGAAGGCACGCGCTAAAGCGCGAGCAGCTCCTTGGTCGTAATGGTGAGTAGCTCGGGTCCGCCATCCGCCTCGGGGCGGACGACGAGCGTGTCATCGATCCGGACGCCGCCCCGCCCCGGGAGGTTGACCCCCGGATCTACGGTGACCGGCACGCAAGCGTCCAGTTTACCCATTGCCGAGGGCGTCAGCCGAGGGTCCTCGTCGTTTTCGAGTCCCACGCCGTGTCCGATGCGCGGTCCGAGCCGCTCACCGTGGCCCGCGGCCTCCAGCACGACCCGTGCCGCGCGGTCCACTTCGCGGTAGGGAGTGCCCGGCGCGAGCTTCTCCCGGCCCGCCCGCTGAGCGGCGAACACCTGCTCGTAGAGCTCGATCTGCCAGTCCGCCGGGCTGGTGCCGATGACGAAGGTCCGGCCCACCTCGCTGCGGTAGCCGCGGTAGTCGGCGCCCAGGCACACACAGAGGAAATCGCCCTCCTCCACCCGCCGGTCGGTGGGCACGTGCCCGGCCAGCCCCGAATTCGGGCCCGCGCCGACCGAGGTGGTGAAGGCCGAACCCGAGGCGCCGTGGTCGATCAGGCGGCGCTCCAGCTCCAGCGCCAGATGCCGCTCCGTGCGGCCGACGAGGATCGACTCCAGCAGCTCGCCCAGCGCCTGGTCGGCGATCTCCGCGGCGATCCGCAGCGCGGAGATCTCCTCGTTGTCCTTGACCACCCGCTGCTGCTCCACGGCCGTGCCGAGGTCGTCCAGGCGCAGCCGGGGCGCGACCGAGCGCAGGGCGCGGTGCCGGGCGACGGTCAGGTGGTGCTCCTCGACGGCCAGCGAGCGGGCACCGGCCGCGGCGGCCCGCTCGGCCCCGGCGACGGCCGGGTCGCCGCCCGGCAGGGGCAGCGCCTCGATCCGCAGGCCCTCGGCCGGGCGGTCGGCCGGGCCGCGCACGGCCAGGTCGCCCGGACACAGCAGGGTGTCCTCCACGGGCCCGACGAGCAGCGCGGCACCCGCCGGCGCCCCGCCCGCCAGATACCGGACATTGGCGCCGCCGGACACCAGGGCGGCCTCGCTCCCGGCCGCCTCGCAGCGCTCACGCAGCCGCGCGCGGCGCGCCGCGTACACCTCGGACATGCCTCCGAGCGTACGGCGGAGTGCCGTGGCGGGCCGTTCCAGCGCGTCCGACCGGGGCCTACGGATAGCCGGGCGGCGCGGCCAGGGCGCGGGCGACCACGTCGTCCAGCAGGCGGGCCGTGGTGGCGACGTCCTGCTGGGAGTTGTCGATGATCGGCAGACCGGAGCCGTACCAGCCGGCCATGCGGCCGTGGATCCGGGCGACTTCCTCGTCGCCGAGGCGGCGGTTGCCGGTGCGCTCGGCGTTGCGCTCCAGGACGATCTCCAGGCCGGGCAGCAGGACCACGGGCAGCAGCCCCGGCCCCACGTGCCGCTTCCAGCCGCCGAGGCCGACGACGGGCCGGTCGGGGAAGACGGCGTCGTCCAGGACGCAGGAGATGCCGTTGGCGAGGAAGTTGCGGGCGGCGAAGCCGCAGGTGCGGCGGGCGAGGCGGTACTGCGCCTCGGAGTGGTCGTTCCACCCGGACCGCGGGTCGGCGAAGCCGGAGCGCACCCACTCGCGCACGTCGTCGAGGCTGATGTGCGCCGTGGGCACGGCGCGGGTGTCCGCCCAGTGCCGTGCCACGGTGGTCTTGCCCGCGCCGGCCGGGCCGATGAGCAGCAGGGCCACGGCGGCGTGCGTCGCGGGCGCGGCCTCGACGGCGGGCGCGGTGAAGGCCGCGGGCATGGTGAAGGCCGCGGTGGCGTCCGGCCCGGGCGGGGGTGGTACGGGTGGCATCGGGGGGTGGGGCGGTGGCACCGGCGGTCCCCCAGGGTGCTGCATGCGGTTGGCACTCCGTCTCGTGCGGCGACTTGCGCGGCAGAGGCTATCCCCCGCCCGGCCCGGCCCCCGTGCGGGGGTAGGGCCCGCCGGTCCCGTGGGAGCTGGTCGCGCCGTTCCGCGGGTCCCTCGCGGGGGCCGGGGCAAAGCCCCGGTCCCCGGTGAAGACGCGCGGGTCAGCCCCGCAGTTCCTCCGCCAGGGCGCGGAGCGCCAGCCGGTAGGACCCGATGCCGAAGCCGGCGACCGTGCCGCTGGCCACCGCGGCGATCACGGACGTGTGGCGGAACTCCTCGCGCGCGTACGGGTTGGAGATGTGCACCTCGACCAGCGGCGCGGTGCGCTGGGCCGCGGCGTCCCGCATGGCGTACGAGTAGTGCGTGAAGGCGCCGGGGTTGATGACCACCGGGATCCGCCCGTCGGCCGCCTCGTGCAGCCAGCGGACCAGCTCGCCCTCGTCGTTGGTCTCGCGGACCTCGACGTCGAAGCCGAGCTCCGCGCCGAGCTCCGCGCAGGCCGCGACCAGGCCCTTGTAGGAGGTCGAGCCGTAGACGTCGGGCTCGCGCGAGCCGAGCCGGCCGAGGTTGGGCCCGTTGAGCACGAGCACCCGGGCGCGCTCGCCGGCGCTCACGCGGCGATCTCCGCGTGGGCGGCGAGGAGCATCGCCGGGTCCGGGGATTCCAGGACGGTGGGCTTGGCGAGGCCGTCGAGGACGATGAAGCGCAGCCGGTCGCCACGGGACTTCTTGTCGACCTTCATGGTCTCGACGAGCTTGGGCCACTGGTCGCCGCGGTAGGTCACGGGCAGGCCCACGGACTCCAGGATGGCGCGGTGCCGGTCGGCGGTCGCGTCGTCCAGGCGGCCCGCGATGCGGCCGAGTTCGGCGGCGAAGACCATGCCGACGGAGACCGCGGCGCCGTGCCGCCAGTTGTAGCGCTCGTTCTTCTCGATCGCGTGGGCGAGGGTGTGCCCGTAGTTGAGGATCTCGCGCAGGCCCGACTCCTTGAGGTCGGCGGAGACGACCTCCGCCTTGACCCGGATGGCGCGCTCGATCAGCTCCGCTGTGTGCGCGCCCCGCGGGGTGCGGGCGGCCGCCGGGTCCGCCTCGACGAGGTCGAGGATGACCGGGTCGGCGATGAAGCCCGCCTTGATGACCTCGGCGAGTCCGCTGACGTAGTCGTGGACCGGCAGCGACTCCAGCGCGGCGAGGTCGCACAGGACGCCGGCCGGGGGGTGGAAGGCGCCGACGAGGTTCTTGCCTTCTGCGGTGTTGATGCCGGTCTTGCCGCCGACGGCGGCGTCGACCATGCCCAGCACGGTGGTGGGCACGGCGATCCAGCGCACCCCGCGCAGCCAGGTCGCGGCGACGAAGCCGGCCAGGTCGGTGGTGGCGCCGCCGCCCACGCCGACGATGACGTCGGTGCGGGTGAAGCCGGTCTGGCCGAGCGCCTTCCAGCAGTAGGCCGCCACCTCGACGGTCTTGGACTCCTCGGCGTTGGGGAGCTGGACGGCGATCGCTTCGTAGCCCTGCGCGGCCAGATCCTGGCGGAGCACCTCGCCGGTCTCGGCCAGCGCCTCCGGGTGGAGCACGGCGACCCGCTTGGCCTCGGTGCCGATCAGGCCGGGCAGTTCGCCCAGCAGCTGGTGGCCGACCAGGACCTCGTACGGCTCGGAGCCCGCGCTGGCGACCCGGATGCGGGTGGGGGCGTCGGTCATGCGTTCCTCATTGCGTGGTGTCGGGGGTACGGTCCCGGGGCAGCGCCAGCGCGTCGAGCACGGCGTCGGCGACCTCGTCCGGGGTGCGGCCGCCGGTGGTGACGACGGCGCGGGCGACCTCGGTGTAGAGCGGGCGGCGCGCCGCCATCAGCTCCCGCCAGCGCTGCCGCGGGTTGACCGCGAGCAGCGGGCGCGGGGCGTCCAGGCCCACCCGGTGGACGGCGTCGGCGAGTTCGACGTCGAGGAAGATCACCGGGAGGCCCTTGAGCAGGGCGCGGGTGCCGTCGTCCATGACCGCCCCGCCGCCGAGGGCGAGCACCCCGGGGTGCTCGGCCACGGCGCTGCGGACGGCCTGCCGCTCCAGCTCGCGGAAGTGCGGCTCGCCCTCGTCGATGAAGATCTCCGGGATGGGCTTGCCCGCGGTCCGCTCGATGTCGGCGTCGGTGTCGCGGTAGCCGGTGCCCAGCCGCTGGGCGAGCAGGGCACCGATGGTGGACTTGCCCGCTCCGGGCGGGCCCACCAGCACGACGGCGGGAGGGGTCACTTGATGGCCAGGTTGTCGAGGTAGCTCCGGACGTTGCGACGGGTCTCCGCGACGCTGTCGCCGCCGAACTTCTCCGCCACCGCGTCCGCCAGCACCAGCGCCACCATGGCCTCCGCCACGATGCCCGCGGCCGGGACGGCGCAGACGTCGGAGCGCTGGTGGTGCGCCTGCGCGGCCTCGCCGGTGCTCACGTCGACCGTGGCGAGCGCGTGGGGCACGGTCGCGATGGGCTTCATCGCCGCCCGCACCCGCAGCAGCTCGCCGGTGGTCAGGCCGCCCTCGGTGCCACCGGAGCGGCCGGAGGTGCGGCGGATGCCGTCGCCGGTGGCGACGATCTCGTCGTGCGCCTGCGAGCCGGGCACCCGGGCCAGGTCGAAGCCGTCGCCGACCTCCACGCCCTTGATCGCCTGAATGCCCATCAGCGCGGCCGCGAGGCGCGCGTCGAGCCGGCGGTCCCAGTGCACGTGCGAGCCGAGGCCGACCGGGACGCCGTACGCGAGCACCTCGACGACGCCGCCGAGCGTGTCGCCGTCCTTGTGGGCCTGGTCGATCTCGGCGACCATCGCCTTGCTCGCGTCCTGGTCCAGGCAGCGCACCGGGTCGGCGTCGAGGCGCTCGACGTCGGAGGGCTGGGGGTAGACGCCGTACGGCGCCTTGGCCGAGGCCAGCTCCACGACATGGGAGACGATCTCGATGCCGGCCGTCTCCTTGAGGTAGGAGCGGGCGACGGCGCCCAGCGCCACGCGGGCCGCGGTCTCCCGGGCGGAGGCGCGCTCCAGCACCGGACGGGCCTCGTCGAAGCCGTACTTCTGCATGCCCGCGAGGTCGGCGTGGCCGGGGCGGGGGCGGGTCAGCGGGGCATTACGGGCCAGCGCGGCGAGCTCGTCGGCGTCGACCGGGTCGGCGGACATGACCTTTTCCCACTTGGGCCACTCGGTGTTGCCGACCATGACGGCCACCGGGGAACCCATGGTCAGACCGTGGCGCACACCGCCGAGGAAGGTGACCTCGTCACGCTCGAACTTCATGCGCGCGCCGCGGCCGTAGCCGAGGCGCCGCCTGGCCAGGTGGTCCGCCACCATCTCCGTGGTGATCGGCACACCGGCGGGCAGCCCCTCCAGCGTCGCCACCAGTGCCGGACCATGGGACTCTCCGGCCGTCAGCCAGCGCAACCTGCTCAACGGGACTCCTCTGCTCGCGCCTGATCTTGCTGCGGCGCGACCCGGGGGTACCTCCCAGCGATGGCTGGGGGCGCGCGGCCCTGGCCCGCCGTCCTCGATCCTCCCACGTCCCGGGCCCTTTCCCGGCCTCAGGTCCGGGTTGTGGACGGACTCGGTCAGGTCGTGGTCAGCGGGCGCGTGCCGCGAGGGCCGCCTCGCCCGCCGCGCGCATCGCCGCGAGCGGGCCCGGCCTGCGGCCGGTCATCTGCTCGACCTGGAGCACGGCCTGGTGCACCAGGAGGTCCAGGCCGCTGAGCACGGCCCCGCCGCGGTCCGTCCAGGCGGCGGCCAGCGGGGTCGGCCACGGCTCGTAGAGCACGTCGAAGAGGGTGCCGGGGTGCTCGGGGACCGCGGCGGCGAGGGCGTCGGTGGCACCGGCCGGGGTGGTGGCGACGACCAGGGGCGCGGTGAGGGCCTCGGCGGCGCGGGACCAGTCGGCGACGGTGACGGCCACGCCGAGCCGTTCGCCCCACTGGCGCATCTCGGCGGCCCGCGCCGCGCTGCGCACATAGGCGGTGACCTCGCCGGCGCAGATCCGGGCGAGGGCCGCGAGGGCGGAGGAGGCCGTGGCCCCCGCGCCGAGGACGGCGGCGGACTCGACCTTCTCGACGCCGCGCTCGCGCAGGGCGGCCTCGATGCCGGGGATGTCGGTGTTGTCACCGAGGCGGCGGCCGTCCTCGGTGAGGACGACGGTGTTGACGGCCTCGACCGAGGCCGCGGTGTCGCTGACCTCGTCCAGCAGCGGCATCACCGCGCGCTTGAGCGGCATGGTGAGCGAGAACCCCGCCCAGGTGCCGTCCAGCCCCGCGAGGAAGCCGGGCAGCGCGGCCTCGTCGATCTCGAAGCGATCGTACGTCCACTCGCCCAGGCCCAGCTCCGCGTAGGCGGCCCGGTGCAGGACCGGGGAGAGCGAGTGGTCGATCGGCGATCCGAGCACGGCCGCGCGGCGGCGGTGCCCCTTCAGTTCACTCATCCGCTCTTCTTCTTGTTCTTCTGGCTCTCGTTGAACTCCTGCACGAGCTTCTCGTGCTCCTGCAGGTTCTTGGCGAACTGCGTCTTGCCGTCGATGGAAACGAAGTAGTACCAGTCACCGGGCTCGGGATCCATCGCGGCCTTGAGCGCGAGCTCTCCCGGATTGCCGATGGGGCCGGGCGTCAGGCCCTTGTAGAAGTACGTGTTGTACGGGTCGTCGTAGGACCGCAGCTGCTTGGGGCTGAGGTCCAGGGTGCTCTGGTTCTTGATGTAGTTGTACGTCGAGTCGAACTCGAGCTTGCCGTTCGTCTCGACATTGGTGGGCTTGAGGCGGTTGTAGATGACGCGCGCCATCTTGCGGAAGTCGTCGTGCGTCATGCCCTCGGCGTTGACCATGCTCGCCACGGTGATCAGCTGGAGCGGGGACTTCAGGCCGAGTTCCTTCGCCTTGCCCTCCAGATCCTGCTTGGCGTAGGTCTCCTTCGCCCGCGCGACCATCTGCTTGAGGATCTCCTCGGGCTTGGTGCCCTTGCCCGCGTTGTACTGCGAGGGGAAGAGGAAGCCCTCCAGCGGGTCCTTGATCTTGGGGTCGCTGTTGGCCCAGTCGGGCAGCCCGAGGTTCTTCACCTGATCCTTGGCGACGCCCTGGGTCGTGCCCTTCGGCAGGCCGAGCTTCTCGTCGATCGCGGCGTAGACCCCCACCGCGCGCCGGCCCTCGCCGATGGTGAGGAAGTTCGCGGTGTTGGTCATCATCGACACGGCCGCGGCACCGGACATCTCCTTGTGGAGGGTGTAGGAGCCGGGCTGGATGGCCTTGCCCTTGGGGTCCTTGCCCGCGGCCTCGGTGAAGGCTCCGACGCTCTTGACCACGCCGGCCTTCTGGAGGACCTCACCCATCTGGCTGATGCCGTAGCCCTTGGGGATCTCGACCTGGACCTGGCCGGTGCCCTCGCCGTCGTAGTCGGGCGCGGCCCCGAAGTGGGTCTGCCAGTAGTCGTAGGCGAGATAGCCACCGCCGCCCACGACGCCGACGAGCACCACGGCGACGAGGAGGCAGGCGGTGCCGCTGCGGCGCTTGGCCTTCTTGGGCGCCTTGCCCCGCCGGTCACGGCCGCGGGAGCGCTCCTCGGCCGGCGCGTCCTCCTCCGGCTCCGGGGCGGCCGGACCGGGGAAGTCGTCGAAGAACGACAGCTTCTCCTCGGCGGGCTCGGAACGCCACTCCGCGGGCTGCTCGAACTCCTGCGTGTGGTGCTGCTGCTGCGCCTCGTGCTGAGCCTGCCGCGGCACCTGCTGTTCGTACTGCTGGGGCTGCTGCTGCGCCTGCGGCTCGCGCTGGTGGTGGGGCTGCGGCGGCGGATAGGCGTCCTGCGTGCCGTAGTAGTCCGGCGGCGCGCCGGTGTAGGGGTCGACGGGCTGCTGCCCGTACTGATCCCCGGTGCCGTAGGGACCCCCCGCGCTCTGCGAGGGGTCCCAGCCGTACTGCTGTTGACCGTACTGAGGCTGTGACGGCTGCTGGGGGTGCTGATGCTGCGGATGCTGTTGACCGTCGTATCCCGGGTCCCCGTACAGAGGGTCCTCGGGATGCCACGGTTGGGAGCCGGAGCCCCGGCCATACTCAGTCATCAATCCCCTAGAGCCGCACAGCGGCAGCCGGTCGGCACTCCGTGGAGCGCGGGTTCCGAATCGTCCGGTCCTGTACGGGAGACGTTCGAACGGCTGCCATGTCAGCGCGGAACGTTACCGTACTGCGATCAGATGACCACGTCGACGGCCTCGCCGGGAGGCCGGCCGGAGACCTTCTCGATCTCCAGCGCGTTCTGCAGAATGACCACGGCGGCCGCCTGGTCGACGACCGAGCGCCCCTTCCTGGTGTTGACGCCGGAGGCCCGCAGCCCCTGCGCGGCTGTGACGGTCGTCATGCGCTCGTCGACCAGCCGCACCGGTACGGGCGCCACCCGCCGGGCCATCTCCTTGGCGAAGGTCCGCACCTTGGCCGCGGCCGGCCCCTCTCCCCCCTTGAGGGAGCGGGGCAGACCGACGACGACCTCGACCGGCTCGTACTCCGCGACGATCGCCGCCAGCCGCTTGTGGGCCTGCGGGATGTCCCGTCCCGGCACGGTCTCGACCGGGGTCGCGAGGATCCCGTCGGGGTCGCACGAGGCGACCCCGATCCGGGCGTCCCCCACATCGACGGCGATGCGCCTGCCACGTCGCACGGCGATCAGGCCGCTTCGGCGACGAGGCGCTCGACGGCGGCGACGGCCTCGTCGACGGCGTCCGGGTTCTGACCGCCGCCCTGGGCGACGTCCGGCTTGCCGCCGCCACCGCCACCGAGCGTCTTGGCGGCCGTGCGCACCAGGTCACCGGCCTTCAGACCGCGCTCGCGTGCGGCCTCGTTGGTGGCGATGACGGTCAGCGGGCGGCCGTTCACGACGGTGAACAGCGCCACGACGGCGGCCCGGCCGCCCTGGATCCGGCCGCGGACGTCGAGGACGAGCTTGCGCAGGTCGTCGGCGCCGGTGCCGTCCGGCACCCGGCCGATGGCCAGCGCCACGCCGTGGATGTCCTTGGCGCCCTCGGCGAGACCGGCGGCGGCCTGGAGCACCTTCTCGGCGCGGAAGCGCTCGATCTCCTTCTCGGCGTCCTTGAGCTTGGCGAGCATCCCGGAGATCTTCTCCGGCAGCTCCTCCGGACGGCCCTTGACCAGCTCCTGGAGCTGGGCGACGACCGTGTGCTCCTTGGCGAGGAAGTGATAGGCGTCGGCGCCGACCAGGGCCTCGACACGGCGCACACCGGAGCCGATCGAGGACTCGCCGAGCAGCTTCACCAGGCCCAGCTGGGCGGTGTTGGCGACGTGCGTACCACCGCACAGCTCCTTGGAGAAGTCGCCGATGGTCACGACGCGCACCCGCTCGCCGTACTTCTCGCCGAACTCCGCGATGGCGCCCTGCTTCTTGGCGTCGTCGATGCTCATGACCTCGGCCTGGACGTCGAGTTCACGGGAGAGGACCTCGTTGATCCGCTGCTCGACGTCCGTGAGGACGCTGCCGGGCACGGCGGCCGGGGAGCCGAAGTCGAAGCGGAAGCGGCCGGGCGAGTTCTCCGAGCCGGCCTGGGCGGCCGTCGGGCCCAGGGCGTCGCGCAGCGCCTGGTGGGTGAGGTGGGTGGCGCTGTGGGCACGGGCGATGGCCCGACGGCGCGTCACATCGATGGCGGCGTGGGCGGAGGCACCGACGGTGACCTCGCCGACCTGGACGACGCCCTTGTGGACGTGGACGCCCGGGACGGGCTTCTGCACGTCGCGGATCTCGATGACGGCGCCGTTGTCCAGCCGGATACGGCCGGTGTCGGCGAGCTGGCCGCCGCCCTCGGCGTAGAAGGGGGTGCGGTCGAGGACGACCTCGACCTCGTCGCCCTCGGTGGCGGCGGGCGAGGGCACGCCGTCGACGAGCAGGCCGACGACCGTCGACTCGTTCTCGGTGAGGGTGTAGCCCGTGAAGTCGCTCTCGCCGGTGGTGTCGGCGACCTCGCGGTAGGCCGACAGGTCGGCGTGACCGGTCTTCTTGGCCTTGGCGTCGGCCTTGGCCCGCTCGCGCTGCTCCTTCATCAGGCGGCGGAAGCCGTCCTGGTCCACGGACAGCCCCTGCTCGGCGGCCATCTCGAGGGTGAGGTCGATCGGGAAGCCCCAGGTGTCGTGGAGCAGGAACGCCTTGTCGCCGGAGAGGACCGTGCCGCCGGCGGCCTTGGTCTCGGTCACGGCGGTGTCGAGGATGTTGGTGCCGCCCTTGAGGGCCTTGAGGAAGGCGGCCTCCTCGGCGAGGGCGACGGTCTCGACGCGCTTGCGGTCGGTGACGAGCTCGGGGTACTGCTGCCCCATCGTGTCGATCACGACGCCGATCAGGTCCTTGACGACCGGGCCGGTGGCACCCATCAGGCGCATGTTGCGGATGGCGCGGCGCATGATGCGGCGCAGCACGTAACCGCGGCCCTCGTTGCCGGGGGTGACGCCGTCTCCGATGAGCATCACGGAGGTGCGGATGTGGTCGGCGACCACGCGCATGGAGACGTCCGACTCGTGCTTGTCGCCGTAGCGGACGCCGGTCAGCTCGGTGGCCTTGTCCATGACGACGCGCAGGGTGTCGGTCTCGTACATGTTCTGCACGCCCTGCAGGATCATGGCGAGGCGCTCGAGGCCGAGACCGGTGTCGATGTTCTTGGACGGCAGGTCCCCGAGGATCGGGAAGTTCTCCTTGCCGTCGCCCGCACCGCGCTCGTACTGCATGAAGACCAGGTTCCAGATCTCCACGTAGCGCTCGTCGTTGACGGCGGGGCCGCCCTCGGCGCCGAACTCCGGGCCGCGGTCGTAGTTGATCTCGGAGCAGGGACCGCAGGGGCCGGGGACGCCCATGGACCAGAAGTTGTCCTTCTTGCCCAGGCGCTGGATGCGCTCGGCGGGGACGCCGACGACGTCACGCCAGATCTGCTCGGCCTCGTCGTCGTCCTTGTAGACGGTGATCCAGAGCTTCTCGGGCTCCAGCCCGAAGCCGCCGTCCGCCACCGGGGTGGTCAGCAGCTCCCAGGCGAGCTTGATGGCGCCTTCCTTGAAGTAGTCGCCGAAGGAGAAGTTGCCGCACATCTGGAAGAACGTGCCGTGGCGGGTGGTCTTGCCCACCTCTTCGATGTCCGGCGTGCGGATGCACTTCTGCACGCTGGTGGCGCGCGGGAAGGGCGGCTTGACCTCGCCGAGGAAGTACGGCTTGAAGGGGACCATGCCCGCGTTGACCAGCAACAGGGTCGGGTCGTCCGCGATGACTGACGCCGAGGGGACGACGGTGTGCCCGCGCTCCTCGAAGAAGCGCAGCCAGCGGCGGCGGATTTCAGCCGACTCCATCAGTGGTCCTCTTTCCGGGTGAACGAGTGGTAGGTGTGCTGCTGTTCGAGTGCGACCAGCCGGTGCTGCCCGGGAAGCTCCCGGCGCTCGGGGTCGGGTACGGCGGTGAGGCCGAGCGCGTCCTTGAGCGCCGCCTCGCGGTGCGCCATGCCGTCGCGGACGTCCAGGGCGAAGAGCTTGACCCGGCGGCCCGCGACGACCGCGCGGTCCGCCGCCTGGAGAGCCAGGCTCTCCGGGGTGAGCTGGGCCAGCTTGCGGTTGACCTTGGTCGTGGCCCAGACACCGGCGGCTACACCGGTCGTGAACCAGAAGGTGCGGCGGAACATTCCTGGGGTCAACCCTTCCCACGGGTACGGCGGCTGCCGCGCCGGGCGGACGGCAGTTTCCGGCCGACGGTCCGGCCGGCGAGGACGGAGTGCGGCGGCGCCGGCTCGGCGGGCGCGGCCTTGCGGCCGATCGCGCGGCGCACGCCGTAGCCGAACGCCGCGACCTTGACCAGGGGCCCGCCGAAGGCGGAGGAGACGGTCGAGGAGAGCGCGGAGGCGTTCGCCGTGACCTCCTGGACGTCCGCGGCGATCGAGTCGACGCGGGCGAGCTGGGTGTTGGCGGAGCGCACGGTCGCGGAGGCGTCGGCGAGCAGCGGCACGGCCTGCTCGCTGACGTCGGCCACCAGCTTGGTGGCGGCCTTGAGCGTCTGCGCGAGCCGCACCAGGACCAGGGCCATGAACGACACGAGGATCGCCCAGAAGACGGCCACGAGGATCCCGGCCACCTCTCCACCGGACACGCTGCACCGCTCCCTGCTGGTCGTCGTCGCCGACCCGCCGCTTGCTGTCTTCGGACGTCTTCGGACGCCTCTTGACGTCCTGTACGACCTTATCGCGCCGGGCCTCCGCGCCCGTACCGGATTGTCATCGCGCCCGCCCCGTCCACCTGCCGGAGTTTACGGTGCGCACACTCACCAGTACGCTCTGTGTGCCATGCCCCCACTCTCCGGCTCACCGCTTCCCGGCACCCCCTCCTCCCGCGCCCACGGCGTCGCCGCGCGGGGCTGTCACCGGCCGGATCCGCCGGGCAATCTGCCCGCCGGGCCCACGCGCTTCATCGGCCGCGGTCGCGAACTGGACGCGCTCGCCGCGCTGGTGGAGCGGGCCCGGCTGGTGACGGTGACCGGGATCGGCGGCGTGGGCAAGACTCGCGTCGCGCTCCGGCTCGCGACCGCTTTGCAGGATCGCTTCTGCGACGGGGCCTGGCTGGCCGAGCTCTCCTCGCTCAGCGACCCGGCCCTGCTGGAGCACACGGTCGCCGAGGCCCTGGCGCTGACCGATCACACGGACCGGCCGCCGCGCGCGTGGCTGCTGGAGCAGCTCGCCGAGCGGCGGACGCTGCTCGTCCTGGACGGGTGCGAGCAGGTCACGGAGGCGTGTGCGGCCCTGGTCAAGGCGCTGTTGCGCGGGGCGCCGGGGCTGCGGGTGCTCGCGGTGTCCCGGCGGCCGCTGGGGGTCGCGGGCGAGCAGGTCTTCGCACTGGCGCCGCTGTCCGGCCCGGAGTCCTCCGAGCTCTTCGAGGACCGCGCGGGGGGCGCGTGGGCCGGCGCCGGGGAGGCGGAGCGCGCCACCGCGGACGAGCTGTGCCGCAGACTCGACGGCATCCCGCTGGCCCTGGAGCTCGCGGCGGCGCGGCTGGGCACGCTGTCGGTGGCGCAGGTGCTGGAGCGGCTGGACGACCGGTTCCGGCTGCTGGCGGGGGGCGCGCCGGGCCCGCTGCCCCGCCACCAGACGCTGCGCACGGCCATCGGCTGGAGCCATGAGCTGTGCACGCCCGCCGAACGGCTGCTGTGGGCGCGGCTGACGGTCTTCGCGGGCCTGTTCGACCTGGAGGCGGCGGAGTACGTCTGCTCCGGCCCCGAGCTGCCCGCCGAGAGCCTGCTCGACGTGCTGGCCGAGCTGGTGGCACGGTCCGTGGTGGTGCGGGAGGACACCCCGCTGGGGCCGCGCTACCGGCTGCTGGACCCGGTACGGATGTACGGGGCGGGCTGGCTGGACGCGCTGGCCGACGGCGAGCGGATGCGCCGCAGGCACCGTGACTGGTACATGGGCCTGGTCACCTGGTGCGAGCTGGACTGGTTCAGCCCCCGGCAGGCGGAGGTGGCGGCCCGGATCGAGGCGGAGCTGCCCAATCTGCGGCTCGCGCTGGACTACAGCCTGGAGGAGAAGGGCGAGGCCCACATCGGCCAGTACCTGGCGGCGACGCTGTGGTTCCACTGGACCGGCTGCGGCCGTCTCGCGGAGGGGCGCTACTGGCTGGACCGCGCGCTGGAGGCCGAGGCCGACAACGAGGAGACCCGGCTCAAGGCCCTGTGGGTGCTGGGTCACGTGGCGGTGCTCCAGGGCGATCCGGCCCGCGCGGTGGGGGCGCTGGCGGAGTGCCGTGAGACGGCCCTGCTCGGCGGCCACACCCGGGCCCTGGCCTACGCCGAGCACCGGGCGGGCCTGCTGGCCCTGGTCTCGGACGACCTGCCGCGCGCCGAGGAGCTGCTGCGGTCGGCGCTGGCGCGCTATCAGGAGACCGGCGAGCTGAACAGCGACGTCCTCGCGGCCCAGGCGGAGCTGGCGACGGCCGTCGCCTTCCAGGGCGACCTGCCGGGCGCGGTGGCGCTGTGCGAGGAGGTGCGGGAGGTCTGCGCGGCCCACGGCGAGCGCCGGGCGCTGGCGTACGCGCTGTACATCCTGGCCTTCGCGGCGTGGAGCGACGGGGAGGCCGTACGGGCCCGGCCGCTGCTCCGGGAGTGCCTGGCCACCGCCCACGCCTTCCGCGACCTGGGGGGCGCGGTGCTCGCGGTGGAGCTGCTGGCACTGGTGACGCTGGACGAGACCGGGGGTGCTGGGGGTGCCGAGGAGGCCGCGGTGCTCCAGGGAGCGGCCGGGCGGCTGCGGCGGTCGGTGGGACTGCCACTGTCCGGCTCGCGGCACTTCGACGCCCCGCACGCGCTGTGCGAGCGCCGGCTCCGAGCGCTGCTGGGCACGCGCCGGTACGAGGCGTGCGTGCGCGAGGGGGCCGGGCTGGACCTCGACGCGGTGGTGGCCCGGGTGGGCTGCGGACCGGAGCTGCCTCCGGCGGTGCCGGTGGCCCGGGGGCCCGTGCGCCCCCGAGAAACGCGCGAGCCCGCCGTCTCGCCGGCCACGGGGGCCGGGGAGACGACGGGCTGAGCGAGGAGCTCGGAAGAGCGCTACTACCGCTGGATCAGCGGGCGTAGTACTCGACGACGAGCTGCTCGTCGCAGATCACGGGGATCTCCTTGCGGTTCGGCTCACGGTCCAGGCGGAAGGCCAGCGCGGCCAGGTTGACCTGGAGGTAGCGCGGGGTCTCGCCCTCGGTGTCGTAGCCACCGGCCATCGCGACCTGGAAGGGGTGCTTGGCGCGGCTGCGCTCGCGGACCGTCACGACGTCGTCGGGACGGACGCGGAACGACGGCTTGTCGACCTTGCCACCGTTGACCTGGATGTGGCCGTGGACGACCATCTGGCGGGCCTGGTAGATGGTGCGGGCGATGCCCGAACGCAGGACCAGCGCGTCGAGGCGGCGCTCGAGCTCGACGACCAGCGCCTCGCCCGTCTTGCCCTCGGCCTTCTTGGCGCGGTCGTAGGCGCGGGCCATCTGGCGCTCGCTGATGTCGTACTGGGCGCGCAGACGCTGCTTCTCGAGCAGACGGACCTTGTAGTCCGAGTTCTGCTTGCGGCCACGGCCGTGCTCGCCCGGCGGGTAGGGGCGGGCCTCGAAGTACTTGACGGCCTTCGGCGTCAGCGCGATGCCGAGCGCACGAGACTTCTTGACCTTGGGACGCGACTGGTTAGGCACGTTCTCCAGACCTCCGTTGTAGGTTAGGTTAGGCTCACCTTACTCAAGGAGATCGCATGTCTCGTCCGGGGAACACCAGTCACATCACGGACAGCACGAAAGAGGCCGACGCAACTGATGGCGTCGACGCGACGGAGGTCCGATCAGATCGTGGTCAGCCGCGTCCCAGCGGACTTGAAATCGCGCGGATGCCGTCAGCAGCCGAGCGCACACGAACTCTCGTACAGAGTACATGCTCCGCGGTACTGCTCATTCCCGGGCTGACCGGCGGGACCGGCGCGGGCACCGCGCTGCCCGCCGAACTGCTCGCGCCCGAGGCCCGCAGCGTGGGGCCCGACGGCGAGGTGTTCCTGGTCTTCCCCGCGGATTCCCCGGCCGTGCGCGCCGCCACGCACGCCCAGGACGACGAGCTGGCCGCCGTGCTGGAACTCACCGACGTCGCACCGGTCTCCGTACCCAACCGGATCCGCGGCCGCGCCTGGCTCTCCGGCTGGCTGACCTCGGTGCCCGGGATGACCGAACCCGGCCGGATGATGCTGCGGCTGGAGGTCGGCGAGAGCAGCGTCGACGATCTGTGGAGCGCGGAGAGCGTCGAGGCGGACGACTTCGCCCGCGCCGAGCCCGACCCGCTGATCGAGCACGAGGCGGAGCTGCTCCAGCATCTGCACGCCTCGCACGGCGACCAGGTGCGCGCCCTGAGCTCGCTGCTCGGCGAGCGGCGGCCGCGCTGCGCCCGCGACCGGGCCGTGCCGCTCTCGCTGGACCGCTTCGGGCTGCGTGTGCGGTTCACCACCGCGCACGGCGAGGGCACCCCGGCCGACCGGTCCTTCGACGTGCGCTTCGAATTCCCGCGGCCGGTGCGGGACATCACCGGCCTGCGGCAGGCGATGCACGCGCTCTTCGACGCCACGGAGGACTGAGCCGGCCCGGCCGCCCGGCCGCCGGGGGTGGGGCCGGGGCTCAGCCCTCGGACTCGCCCCGCAACCGCTTGCGCACCCGCTCCACCACGTCCGCGTAGCGCGCCTCCGCGCCGTAGCGCGTGGGTTCGTAGTAGCGCTTGCCGTGGACCGCGTCCGGCGCGTACTGCTGGGCGGCGATGCCGCCGGGCAGGTCGTGGGGATAGAGATAGCCCTGCGCGTGGCCGAGCTTCTCGGCGCCCTTGTAGTGCCCGTCGCGCAGGTGCGGGGGCACGGGCCCGGCGAGGCCCGCCCGGACGTCCGCGAGGGCCGCGTCGATCGCCAGATACGCCGCGTTGGACTTCGGGGCCAGGGCGAGCGCCACGGCCACCTGGCCGAGCACGATCCTGGCCTCCGGGAAACCGATCAGCGCGACGGCCTGCGCACCGGCGACCGCCGTCTGGAGCGCGGTGGGGTCGGCCATGCCGACGTCCTCGCTCGCGGAGATCATCAGCCGCCGGGCGATGAACCGCGGGTCCTCCCCGGCCTCGATCATCCGGGCCAGGTAGTGCAGGGTGGCGTCCACGTCGGAGCCGCGGATGGACTTGATGAGGGCGCTGGCCACGTCGTAGTGCTGGTCGCCGGCGCGGTCGTAGCGCACGGCGGCGCGGTCGACGGCCTCCTCCAGCGTCTCCAGGGTGATCTCGGACTCGCCCTTGGCGATGGCCGAGCCCGCGCCCGCCTCCAGCGCCGTCAGCGCGCGCCGCGCGTCGCCCCCGGCGATCCTCAGCAGATGCCCCTCCGCGTCCTCCGGCAGCGTCACCGCGCCGCCGAGGCCGCGCTCGTCGGTGAGCG
Source organism: Streptomyces sp. NPDC025618 (assembly GCF_055558795.1). Lineage (NCBI taxonomy): Bacteria > Bacillati > Actinomycetota > Actinomycetes > Kitasatosporales > Streptomycetaceae > Streptomyces > Streptomyces sp. NPDC025618. The sequence goes on from NZ_JBVHLW010000010.1 coordinate 95,806, forward strand.
CGCGGTGCAGCAGGCCGCGCAGGTCGTCGTCGGTGAGGGCCTGGAGGGTCAGCAGCAGGGAGCGGGACAGCAGGGGGGAGATGATCGAGAAGTACGGGTTCTCCGTGGTGGCCGCGATCAGGGTGACCCAGCGGTTCTCGACGGCGGGCAGCAGGGAGTCCTGCTGGGCCTTGCTGAAGCGGTGGATCTCGTCCAGGAAGAGGACGGTCTCCTTGCCGTAACCGCCCGAGGCGCGGCGGGCGCCGTCGATGACGGCCCGCACCTCCTTGACCCCGGCGGTGATCGCGGACAGCTCCACGAAGCGCTTGTTGGTGGCCTGGCTGACGACGTAGGCCAGGGTCGTCTTGCCGATGCCGGGCGGGCCCCAGAGGATCACCGAGGACGGCCCGGCCGGGCCACCGCTCCCCTCCCCCACCAGCCTGCGCAGCGGCGACCCCTGCTTGAGGAGGTGGCCCTGGCCGACGACTTCGTCGAGGGTCCGCGGGCGCATGCGGACGGCCAGCGGACTGCTCGCCGGGTCTTTCTCCTGGCGGTCCTCGGCGGCTGCGGTGAAGAGGTCGGGTTCCACGTCGAAAACCCTATGCCACTGCACTGACAACGCCGCCGGACCCGAGAGGTCCGACGGCGTCGGTCAAGGGCTCACGGGCCGGTCAGCCGGTCCAGAAGCTCCACCACTTGGTGAGGATCAGCATGCCGATGATGCCGATGTGGATCACCGGGATCACCCAGTGGAACTCCAGCACCGCGTTGCGCAGCGCCCGCGGGGCGGGGATGAAGCCGTGGCGGACGTTGTGCACGGTCACGTACCAGAACATGACGATCGTGCCGACCCAGGCGAGGCAGCACCACAGGCACAGCGAGCCGATCACATACAGCGACTCGTACTGCAGCCAGCTCACGAAGCCGACGCCGAAGAGGCAGCCCGCCTCCATGCCCAGCCAGTACCACCGCGGGAAGCGGGCGCCGGAGAGCAGCGCCAGGCCGATCGCGATGATGATGCCGTAGCAGACCAGGCCGAGCATCGGGTTGGGGAACCCGAAGGCCGTGGCCTGCTTGCTCTGCATGATGTTGCCGCAGGAGACGATGGGGTTGAGGCTGCACCCCGGGACGAAGTTCGGGTCCTCGAGCAGCTTGAACTTGTCGAGGGTGATGACCCAGGCCGCGAGCAGCCCCATGGCACCGGTGACGACCAGCAGCAGGGCGAACGCCCGGCCGCCACCCACGGGTCCCGTGGCGGGGCCGTCCCGCTCCTCGCCGTCGGTGTCGGAGCGGTCGAGTGCCGAAGTGGTCATAGCGCCCTTGATCCCATCTGTCGGTCCTTGCGGCCCATTCTGCACGAGCCGCCAGGCAATCAGCCTTGCCGCGAGAGGAGTTCGCTCACCACGGTGTCGAATGCGACAGGTGTCTGCTCGCCGGACTCGAGGTCCTTGAGCTGCACGACGCCCTCCGCGAGATCCCGTTCACCCGCCACGAGCGCGAAGCGGGCGCCCGAGCGGTTGGCCGATTTCATGGCGTTCTTCAAGCCCTTGCCACCGAAGGCGAAGTCGGTGGCGACACCGGCCCGGCGCAGCTCGGTCACGAGGCCGAAGAGCACCCGGCGGGCCTCGTCACCCAGCGGCACGGCGAAGACCTGCGTCGCGGCGGGCAGATCGAGCTCGATGCCCTCCGCCTTGAGCGCCAGGACCGTGCGGTCGACGCCGAGCGCCCAGCCGACCGACGGCAGCGCCGGCCCGCCGATCATCTCGGACAGGCCGTCGTAGCGGCCGCCGCCGCCCACCGCGGACTGCGAGCCCAGGCCGTCGTGGACGAACTCGAAGGTGGTACGGGTGTAGTAGTCCAGGCCGCGGACCAGCTTCTCGTCGTCCTCGAAGGCGACGCCCGCCGCGGTCAGCAGCTCGCGCACCTGCTCGTGGTACTCCTTGCACGCCTCGCAGAGGTGGTCACGGAGCATCGGGGCGCCGACGAGCTGCTTCTGCACGGCCTCGCGCTTGTCGTCGAGGACGCGCAGCGGGTTGATCTCGATGCGGCGGCGGGTGTCCTCGTCGAGGTCGAGGCCGCGCAGGAAGGTCTGGAGCGCGTCGCGGTAGGCCGGACGGCACTCCTTGTCGCCGAGCGAGTTGAGCAGCAGGCGGAAGTTCGTCAGGCCCAGCGACCTGTAGGCGTCGACGGCCAGGATGATCAGCTCGGCGTCGAGCGCCGGGTCCTCCGCGCCGATGGCCTCCGCGCCGACCTGCGAGAAGTGGCGGTAGCGGCCGGCCTGCGGGCGCTCGTAGCGGTAGTACGAGCCGGAGTACCAGAGCTTGACCGGGAGGTTGCCGGCCTTGTGCAGGTTGGCCTCCAGGGCCGCGCGCAGCACGGAGGCGGTGCCCTCGGGGCGCAGCGCGAGCTGGTCGCCGCCGCGCGTGGTGAGGGTGTACATCTCCTTGGTCACGATGTCGGTGGACTCGCCCACACCGCGGGAGAACAGCTCGACCTGCTCGAAGCCGGGGGTCTCGATATAGCCGTAGCCGGAGCGCTTGAGCGGCGCCGCGATGGCCTCGCGCACCGCGAGGTAGACCGCGGAGTCGGGCGGGGTCAGGTCGTAGGTGCCCTTGGGGGCCTTGAACGTACTCACGGGAAAAATCGTCACATTCCTCGTCGCGGAGGGGCGGTGGCGCCCTCTCCGAGGCCGTGCCGCGCTTCTGCCAGATCCCGCAGGTACGGGTTGGTGGCGCGCTCGCGGCCGATGCTGGTCTGGGGGCCGTGGCCGGACAGCACCACGGTCGAGTCGTCCAGGGGCAGGCACACGCGTGCCAGCGACCGGAGTATCTCGGCGTGGTCGCCGCCGGGCAGGTCGGTGCGTCCGATGGAGCCGGCGAACAACAGGTCACCCGCGAAGAACACCGACGGCACGTCGGCGGTCTCGGGCAGCCGGAAGGTCACCGACCCCTTGGTATGGCCGGGCGCGTGCGCGACGGAGAACTCCAGCCCGGCGAGGTCCAGCCGGGCGCCGTCGGTGAGCTCCTTGACGTCGTCCGGCTCGCCCACGGTCAGCTCGCCCATGAGGCGCTGCCCGATGGAGCGGCCGAGGCCCTTCTCCGGGTCGCTCATCATGTAGCGGTCCGCGGGGTGGATCCAGGCGGGGACGTCGTGGGCGCCGCACACCGGGACGACCGAGGCGACATGGTCGATGTGCCCATGGGTGAGAACGACGGCGACGGGCTTGAGCCGATGCTTCCTGAGCGCTTCCTCGACGCCCGGGGCCGCCTGGTGGCCCGGGTCGACGATCACGCACTCCTCACCCGCGGCCGGGGCGACCAGATAGCAATTGGTGCCCCAGGCCCCGGCGGGGAACCCGGCAATAAGCACATTCGTCCTTAATGATCGACCAGCAGAATTCCAGCAGTGGACCGGCGGGGGCTCCCCGGTGGGAAACCTCGGCCGGTACAGAGCCTACCGGCGGCACTCCGGTCACAGCGAACCCGTATACGGTACGGGCACACCCCGCAACCCCGGTCCGCCATGGACCAGACGGCACGAGGAGACGACCCGGTGGTCAGTAACGAGCAGCGGCGGCGGCAGCTCGCCCGGGAGAAGTTCGAGCGGCAGCAGGAGCGCCGTGAGGCGGCCCGGCGCAAGGCGCGCCGCCGTAACGCGGTGATCGCCGCGGGCCTCGCCGTGGTGCTCGCGGCGGGCGCGACCGCCTATGCCACGGGCGCGCTGTCCGGCGGCAGCGAGAAGGACACGACGGACGCGGCGGCACCGGACAGCTCCACGCCGCCGAGCAAGGGTCCGGACCCGTGCGCCAAGGCGGCCCCCGGCTCCCCCTCCGCCAAGTCGTGGAAGTCCGAGCCCGCGATGGCCGTCGACAAGTCGGCCTCGTACGCGATGGATCTGAAGACGACCTGCGGCTCCATCGACATCAAGCTCGACGCCGAGAAGGCGCCGCACACGGTGAACTCGTTCAACTTCCTGGCCGGCGAGGGTTTCTACGACCACAGCCCGTGCCACCGGCTCACCACCGCCGGCATCTACGTGCTCCAGTGCGGCGACCCCAAGGGCACCGGCATGGGCGGTTCGGGCTACACGATCCCGGACGAGAACCTCAAGGACTCCCGGATCAAGGACGGCATCTATCCGGCCGGCACCCTCGCGATGGCCAACACCGGCCGGCCCGACTCCGGCGGCAGCCAGTTCTTCCTGGTCTACCAGGACAGCAAGCTGGACCCGAAGTACACCCCCGTCGGCACCATCGGCGCCGAGGGCATGAAGGTGCTCAAGAAGATCGCCGACGCCGGTGTGCAAGGCGGCGCCCCCGACGGCGCTCCCAACGCGACCGTCGTCATCGACAAGGCGACGGTGACCAAGTCCTGAGGCCCGCCCGGGCCTTCCGCTCTCCGCCGCGCCTCCCGCCGTGCCACGGGGCCCGATATCCGTTCCGTACGGCGAAATTTCGGTCGCGCGGGATACGGACAGCCGGGCCACCGGTCGCCTATGTTGGCGTTGTGTAGGGTGCCTGATCCGACGGCTGCCCGCACCCAATCGATCAAGCCGTCGGACCGGTCAGGGCGCGGCCCTGCCGGAACAACTGTGGACGATGCCCGAGGGGCCGCGCACCGGCCCCGGCATCATGTGGAGGAGGCGCTGTGAGCAGCGACCCATGGGGCCGCGTCGATGAGACGGGGACTGTGTACGTGCGTACCGCCGACGGCGAGCAGGTCGTCGGCTCGTGGCAGGCGGGTTCCCCCGACGAGGCACTCGCCTACTTCGAGCGCAAGTACGAGGGCCTGGTCGTCGAGATCGGCCTCCTCGAGCGCCGGGTCAGGACCACCGACCTGTCGGCCAAGGACGCGATGACCGCGATCGACCACCTGCGCACGCAGGTCGACGAGCACCACGCGGTCGGCGATCTGGACGCGCTGCGCGTCCGGCTCGACAAGCTCGTGGCCACCGTCGAGAAGCGCCGCGAGGAGCGCAAGGCCGCCAAGGCGAAGCAGTCCGACGAGGCCCGCACGGCGAAGGAGGCGCTGGTCGCCGAGGCCGAGGAGCTGGCCGCGAGCGAGCAGTGGCGGTCGGCCGGCGAGCGGCTGCGCGCCCTGGTCGAGACCTGGAAGGGCCTGCCGCGGCTGGACCGCAAGGCGGACGACGAGCTGTGGCACCGCTTCTCGCACGCGCGCTCGGCGTTCTCCAAGCGGCGCAAGGCGCACTTCGCGTCGCTGGACGCCCAGCGCGAGGAGGCCCGCAAGGCCAAGGAGAAGCTGGTCGCCGAGGCCGAGTCGCTCTCCGGATCCACCGACTGGGGCCCGACGGCCGCGCGTTACCGCGATCTGATGGCCGACTGGAAGGCCGTCGGCCGCGCCCAGCGCGAGGCGGAGGACGAGCTGTGGGCCCGCTTCCGCGGCGCGCAGGACGTCTTCTTCCAGGCGCGCAGCGAGGTGTTCGCCGAGCGCGACGCCGAGCAGCAGGTCAACCTCACCCGCAAGGAGGAACTGGTCGCCGAGGCGGAGAAGCTGCTCCCGGTGACGGACCTCAAGGCGGCGCGGGCGGCGTTCCGTTCGATCAACGAGCGCTGGGAGGCCGTGGGCCATGTGCCGCGGGACGCCCGGCCGAAGATCGAGGGCCGGATGCACACCGTCGAGCGCGCGCTCCAGGAGGCCGAGGAGAGCGAGTGGCGGCGCACCAACCCGGAGGCCCGGGCGCGTGCGGCCGGTCTGACCGGGCAGCTTCAGGCCGCGGTCGACAAGCTCCAGGAGCAGGCGGACAAGGCGCGTGCCGCGGGCAACGACGCCAAGGCCGACAAGCTCACCAAGGAGCTGGAGGGCCGCAAGGCGCTGCTGGACCAGGCCCTGAAGGGCCTGGAGGAGTTCGGCGGCTGAACGGGCCGTACGCCTGACGCGTGAGCTAAGGGGCTCCGGCTATGGCCGGAGCCCCTTACTCATGTACGCGTGGGCGCCGACAACTCGGCGTGCGGCTACGGCCTGCGGGCCGAGGTCACGCGGTAGACGTCGTAGACACCCTCCACGCCCCGCACCGCCTTGAGGACGTGACCGAGGTGCTTGGGGTCGCCCATCTCGAAGGTGAAGCGCGAGGTGGCCACCCGGTCGCGGGAGGTCTGCACGGCCGCCGAGAGGATGTTGACGTGCTGGTCGGACAGGACGCGGGTGACGTCCGACAGCAGGCGGGAGCGGTCCAGCGCCTCGACCTGGATGGCGACGAGGAAGACCGACGACTGGGTGGGCGCCCACTCGACCTCGAGGATCCGCTCGGGCTGCTGCGAGAGCGAGTCGACGTTGACGCAGTCGGCGCGGTGCACCGAGATGCCGTTGCCCCGGGTGACGAAGCCGATGATCGGGTCGCCCGGCACCGGCGTACAACAGCGGGCCAGCTTCACCCACACGTCGTCGACGCCCTTGACGACCACGCCCGGGTCGGCGCTCGAACGCCGCTTGGAGCGGCTGCGGATGGGCGCGGACTCCTCGATGTCCTCGGTGGCCGCGTCCTCCCCGCCGAGGGCCTGGACCAGCTTCTGCACCACGCCCTGCGCGGCGACGTGGCCCTCGCCGATGGCGGCGTAGAGGGAGGAGATGTCGGGGTAGCGCATCTCGTGCGCCAGGGTGACCAGCGAGTCGCCGGTGAGGATCCGCTGGATCGGCAGGTTCTGCTTGCGCATGGCGCGCGCGATGGCGTCCTTGCCCTGCTCGATGGCCTCGTCGCGGCGCTCCTTGGAGAACCAGGCGCGGATCTTGTTGCGGGCGCGGGGTGACTTGACGAAGCCGAGCCAGTCGCGGGACGGGGCGGCGCCGGCGGCCTTGGAGGTGAAGACCTCGACCAGGTCGCCGTTGTCCAGGGTCGATTCGAGGGGGACGAGCCGGCCGTTGACCCGGGCGCCTATGGTGCGGTGGCCGACCTCGGTGTGCACGGCGTAGGCGAAGTCGACCGGGGTGGCCCCGGCCGGGAGCGCTATGACATCGCCCTTGGGCGTGAAGACGAAGACCTCGTTGCGCGAGAGGTCGAAGCGCAGGGACTCCAGGAACTCCCCCGGGTCCTCGGTCTCCTTCTGCCAGTCCAGCAACTGCCGCAGCCAGGCCATGTCATTGACAGTGTCCTGGTTCTTCCCGGCGTTCTTCGGCACGTCGGTGCGGACCTTCGAGGCCCCGGCGACGGCCTCCTGCTTGTACTTCCAGTGCGCGGCGATGCCGTACTCCGCGCGCCGGTGCATGTCGAAGGTGCGGATCTGCAGCTCGACGGGCTTGCCGCTGGGACCTATGACGGTGGTGTGCAGCGACTGGTACATGTTGAACTTCGGCATCGCGATGTAGTCCTTGAACCGCCCCGGGACCGGGTTCCACCGGGCGTGGACGGTGCCGAGCGCCGCGTAGCAGTCGCGGACGGTGTCGACGAGGACGCGGATGCCCACCAGGTCGTAGATCTCGGCGAAGTCACGGCCCCGCACGATCATCTTCTGGTAGACGCTGTAGTAGTGCTTCGGGCGGCCGGTGACGGTGGCCTTGATCCGGGCGGCGCGCAGGTCGGCCTGGACCTCATCGGTGACGATCGCCAGGTATTCGTCCCGCTTGGGAGCACGCTCGGCGACGAGGCGGACGATCTCGTCGTACATCTTGGGGTAGAGGATCGCGAAGGCGAGGTCCTCCAGCTCCCACTTGATGGTGTTCATGCCGAGCCGGTGCGCCAGCGGGGCGTAGATCTCCAGCGTCTCGCGGGCCTTCTTCTCCTGCTTCTCCCGCTTGAGGTAGCGCATGGTGCGCATGTTGTGCAGGCGGTCGGCGAGCTTGATGACCAGGACGCGCGGGTCCTTGGCCATGGCGACGACCATCTTGCGCACGGTCTCGGCCTGCGCGGCCTCGCCGAACTTGACCCGGTCGAGCTTGGTGACGCCGTCCACCAGCAGGGCGACCTGGTCGCCGAAGTCACGGCGCAGGGTGTCCAGGCCGTACTCGGTGTCCTCGACGGTGTCGTGCAGCAGGCCCGCCATCAGCGTGGCCGGATCCATGCCCAGCTCGGCGAGGATCGTGGTCACCGCGAGGGGGTGCGTGATGTACGGGTCGCCGCTCTTGCGCTTCTGCCCGCGGTGCCAGCGCTCGGCCACCTGATAGGCCCGCTCGATCTGCCGCAGCGTCGCGGTGTCGGCCTTGGGGTCGTTGCCGCGGACGACGCGCAGCAGCGGCTCCAGCACCGGGTTGTACGGGCTGGAGCGCTGGACGCCCAGGCGGGCGAGGCGGGCCCGGACGCGGCTGGAGGAGCCGGAGCGCGGGGCGGGTCCCTGCGGGGCGGTGGGCCGGACGGGTGACGCGCCCGCGGGCACGACGGCCGCCTTGCCCGCGCCGGCGGCCGGCTGCGCGCCGGGCATGACCTCGGAGGGCTTGGGGGCCTTGGGCCCCGTGGGAGCCGTGCGGTCCGCGGGCGCGGCCGCGCTGTCGGGGCGGCCCTGGGGCGTGCCCGTGGCCGCCGCGGCCTCGGGAGACGGCTTGTCCGGCTGTGCGGCGGTGCGCGGCTGGGCCTCGTCTGGCAAGAGCACTCCTCATGCGGGTCCGGCCCCCCGTTCAGGTCCGGACTGCCATGGTATCGAGCCAGGCGGCGTGACTGCCGCGCACCCGGGTCGGTGCCGGGCGAAAACGCGGGGCGGGCACCGGTTCTTCCCGGTGCCCGCCCCGCGTCGTCGTGCGCGACGCCGCTGTCCCGTACGGGTCAGAGCGTGATCAGCGCCTCCAGCGGCGCTTCGCCGAGGCCCTCGGCCAGCCGCCGCCGGCCGTCGAGGAAGCCGAGCTCCATCAGCACGGCGACGCCCGCGACCTCGGCACCGGCCCGGTGGATCAGCTGGAGCGCCGCCTCCGCCGTGCCACCGGTGGCCAGCACGTCGTCGATGACGAGCACCCGGTCGCCCGGGCCCACCGCGTCGGCGTGCATCTCGATCTCGGCGGTGCCGTACTCCAGCTCGTACGACTGCGCCAGGCAGGCTCCGGGGAGCTTGCCGGCCTTGCGCACGGGGATGAAGCCGACGCCCGCGCGGACGGCGACCGGGGCGCCCAGGATGAACCCGCGGGCCTCCAGGCCGACGACCTTGGTCGCGCCCAGGCGCTCGCAGAGCCCGGCGAAGGTGTCGGTGAGCAGGCCGAACGCCTCGGCGTCCGCGAGCAGCGGGGTGATGTCCTTGAACATCACGCCCGGCTTCGGATAGTCCGGGACGTCGTGGATGTGCGCCAGCAGCGCCTCACGCAGCTTCTCGTCGGTCATGCCGACCTCCACGGTGCTCATCGGCGCTTCCCCGAGGGACGGCCGCGGCCACCGCGGTTGCGGGGCGTGGCCTGGCGGACGATGCCGGCCGGGGTCGCGTCCTCGGGCTCCTCGCCGACGGGCTCGGCGTCCTGCGGCTCGACCTCGCCCGACTCGGCCTTGGCCGCCGCGGCGGCGCGCTTGGCCGCCACCCGCTTGGCCAGGGCCCGCATCTGCGGGTCGCGCTCCTTGAGGTCGGCGACCAGCGGGGTGGCGATGAAGATCGAGGAGTACGCGCCGGCCGCGAGGCCGACGAAGAGGGCGAGGGAGATGTCGTTGAGCATGCCCGCGCCCAGGAAGCCGCCGCCGATGAAGAGCAGGCCGGCGACCGGCAGCAGCGCCACGACGGTGGTGTTGATGGAGCGCACCAGGGTGCCGTTGAGACTGCGGTTGGCGATCTCGCTGTAGGTCCAGCGGGTCTGCTTGGTGAGGTCCTTCGAGCTCTCCTTCAGACCGTCGAAGACGACGACGGTGTCGTAGAGGGAGTAACCGAGGATGGTCAGCAGACCGATCACCGTGCCCGGGGTGACCTCGAAGCCCACCAGGGCGTACACCCCGACGGTGATGGTGAGGTCGTGGATCAGGGCGATGAGGGCGGCGATGGCCATCCGCCACTCGAAGGCGATCGCGAGGTAGATCACCACCAGGATCATGAAGACCGCGAGGCCCGTCCATGCCTTGTTGGCGATCTGGTCGCCCCAGCTGGGGCCGACGATATCGGCGTTGATCTTGTTCAGCGGGACGTCGAGCTTCTTGGCCAGCGCCGCCTGGGTCGTCCGCGACTGCTCGGTGGACAGCTCGCTGACCTGGACGCGCAGCGTCTTGTTGCCGAGCTTCTGGACGATGGCGGGGTGGCCGGAGGCGTCCTGCGCGGTCCGCTGGGCCTGCTCGGCCGAGACGGAGGTGGTGGGCGTGGTGAAGACCGCGCCGCCGGAGAACTCGATGCCCATGTTCAGGCCGCGCACGGCCAGGCCGACGATGGCCGTGATCGTGATGAGGATCGAGATGCCGTACCAGATCTTCCGCTTGCCGACGAAGTCGTAGCCGACCTCACCGCGGTAGAGCCGGGCGCCGAGGTTGCCGAGTTTCGACATCTCACGCCTCCTTGGGGTCGACGGGGGCGGAGGGGCGGCGGCGGGACGACCGCAGCGGCGGCTTGGCGCCGAGCCGCTTGGGGTCGAGCCCGGACCACGGATGGCCGCTGGCGAAGAACTTGCGGCGCGCGAGAAGCGTCATGAGCGGCTTGGTGAAGAGGAAGACCACCACGACGTCGAGGAGGGTGGTCAGACCGAGGGTGAACGCGAAGCCCTGGACCTTGCCGACGGTGACGATGAAGAGCACCGCGGCGGCGAGGAAGGACACGAAGTCGGAGACCAGGATCGTGCGGCGGGCGCGCGGCCAGCCCCGCTCGACGGCCGGGCGCAGCGAACGGCCCTCGCGGATCTCGTCCCGGATGCGTTCGAAGTAGACGATGAAGGAGTCGGCGGTGATACCGATCGCGACGATCGCACCGCAGACGGCCGGCAGGTTGAGCGCGAAGCCGATGGCCTGCCCCAGCAGCACCATGATCACGTAGGTGAGGATCGCGGAGCACAGGAGGCTGGCGAGGGCGACGAGCGCGAGCCCGCGGTAGTACGCCACCAGGTAGATGATCACCAGGGCGAGGCCGATGGCACCGGCGATGAGACCGGCGCGCAGCTGCTCGCCGCCGAGCGCCGCGGTGACGGTCGTCTCGGTCTCGACGCTGAAGGACAGCGGCAGGGCACCGTAGGACAGCACGTTGGCCAGGTCCTGGGCGCTCTGCTGGGTGAAGCCGCCGGAGATCTCCGCCTGGCCGCCGTTGATCGAGCTGGAGACGGAGGGGTCGGAGACGACCTCGCCGTCCAGGACGATCGCGAACTGGTTCTGCGGGGACTGCTTGGTGGCCAGCTGGCCGGTCACGTCGGCGAACTTCTTGGAGCCGCCGGAGGTGAACTTCAGCTGGACGAGCCAGCCGCGGCCCTGCTGGCTGTCGAAGACGGCCGAGGCGCTGCTGACGCCGGTGCCCTCCACGGACACCGGGCCGAGGATCTCCTTGGCGGAGCCGTCCTTCTTGCACGCGGCGATCATGTCGGTCGCCGCGGAGCGCGCGGCGGCCTCGCTCGCGTTGGAGCGGCCTTCCTTGGTGGAGCAGTCCAGCGCGTCGAGCTTCTTCTGGAGCGCGGCGACGTCGGCGGGGGCCGGCGAGGGGTTGTTGTCCTGCTTGGACTTGTCGTCCTTCTTGGCACCCTTGTCGTCCGTGCCCGCGGAGGCGGAGGCGCTCGGGGTGGTGGCGGCGTCGGCCTTCAGGGCGTCGGTGACGGCGCGGCCCTGCGGGCTGGCGCTCGCGGACGGGGAGCCGGACGGCTTGTTCTTGTCGTCCTTGCTCTTGTCACCACCCTTGTCCTTGCCCGCGGCGGAGGGGCTGGAGCTGGGCTGCTCGGGCGTCTTGGCACCGGGGGCCACGCTCAGCACGGGCCGGAAGCCCAGCTTGGCGGTCGTGCCGACCTGCTGCCGGGCCTGCTCGGCGTTCGTCCCCTTGGGGATGTTCACGACGATGTGGTCGCGGCCCTGCGTCTGAACCTCGGCCTCGGTGACACCGAGGCCGTTGACACGCCGCTCGATGATGCCGACGGCCGTGTTCATGTTGGTGTCGTTGATCGCATTGGGCTTGCCGGGTTCGTTCTTGGCCTTCAGCGTGAAGCTGGTGCCACCAGCGAGGTCGATACCCAGCCGCGGGGTGGTGCGCCCGGAGGCGAACATTCCCCCGGTGAGCGCCACCATGGCGATCAGGATCAGGGCCAGGACACGGCCCGGCCTGCCCTGGCCGCCCGGGGACCTGCGGCCCTTCTTCGGTGCTGCCACCTTGTCGTTTCTCCCTGTCCAACCGCCCGGCGTCGGAGGTTTCCCGGACGGCCACGAAGTGTTGTGGGGACCTGCCCCCGCCGGAGCCTAGACCGAAAGGGAACCGCGGCGCACTGATCGGTGAGTGCTCCGCGGTTCCCGGGTGGTGCTACTTGGCGTCGGTGTCGCCCGGCTTGCCGTCCCGCTCGGCGTCCTTCGCCTCGGCCGTGTCCGCCCCGGCGGCCTTCTCGCCCTTGTCGGCCTTGTCCTCGGCGGGGGTCTCCTTGCCGAGGTCGATCTTCTTCTCGGCCGGGGTGTCGGTCAGCGACGAGGCGTCGTCCGGGACGACAGGGGTCTCGGACTCGTCGGGCTCGATGCCGTGGACGATGCGGTTGTACTCCTCGTCCTGGAGAACGGCGCCGATGGAGTTCTTCGCGTAGATGGCGTGCACACCAGGGGCGATCTCGAGGAGGACCGAGTCGTCGTTGACCTCCTTGACGGTGGCGTACATGCCGCCGATCGTCCGCACGCCGGTGCCCGGCTGCATCTGGTCGCGCATCTGGGCCGCCTGGCGCTGCTTGTTCTTGGCCGACCGGGTCATCAGGAACATGGCCCCGATAAGCACGATGAACGGCAGGAGAGTCATGATATTCACGGGACGGGGTTTCCTTCACACGACCACGGAGGCGCGGCCTGGTCTACGGGGGTGGTATGCCGCACCGATACGGACGGCATCGGCGGAGTCTAAGCGAGTCCGCGCCTAGGGAACAACGCTCAGCATGGCACCGGGGTTCCTGACCGGACCAGCCCACGCGCCGTCACGCGTCGAAGAGCCCCGGTCCCCCGGCCCCGCCCGCCGGCCGCCCCGGCGGCTCGAGACCGAGGTGTGCCCAGGCCGCGGGCGTGGCGACGCGGCCCCTGGGCGTACGGGCCAGCAGCCCTTCCCGTACGAGGAAGGGCTCGGCGACCTCCTCGACCGTCTCGCGCTCCTCGCCCACGGCGACGGCCAGGGTGGAGAGGCCGACGGGGCCGCCGCCGAAGAGCTTGAGCAGCGCCGTCAGCACGGCGCGGTCCAGCCGGTCGAGGCCGCGGGCGTCGACCTCGTAGACATCGAGCGCCTGTGCGGCGACCTCCCGGGTGATGACACCGTCGGCCTTGACCTGGGCGAAGTCACGGACGCGGCGCAGGAGGCGGTTGGCGATGCGGGGCGTGCCCCGGGAGCGGCCGGCGATCTCGGCGGCGCCCTCCGCGTCGGTCTCCACGTCGAGCAGGCGGGCGGAGCGGTGGATGACCCGCTCCAGCTCGGCGGGGGCGTAGAACTCCATGTGCCCGGTGAAGCCGAAGCGGTCGCGCAGCGGGGGCGGCAGCAGCCCGGCCCGGGTGGTCGCGCCGACGAGGGTGAAGGGCGGCAGCTCCAGCGGGATGGCGGTGGCGCCGGGGCCCTTGCCGACGATGACGTCGACCCGGAAGTCCTCCATCGCCATGTAGAGCATCTCCTCGGCGGGCCGGGACATGCGGTGGATCTCGTCGAGGAAGAGGACCTCGCCCTCGGTGAGGGAGGACAGGATGGCCGCGAGATCACCGGCGTGCTGGATGGCGGGGCCGGAGGTGATGCGGATGGGGGCGCCCATCTCGGCCGCGATGATCATCGAGAGGGTGGTCTTGCCGAGCCCGGGGGCGCCGGAGAGCAGGACGTGGTCGGCCGTGGCGTTACGGGCGCGCGCGGCCTTCAGGACGAGGTCGAGCTGCTCCCGCACGCGCTCCTGGCCGACGAACTCGCCGAGGTCCTTCGGGCGCAGGGCGGCCTCGACGGCCTGGTCCTCGCCGTCGGCGGTGGTGCCGACCAGCCGGTCGGCCGCGGCGGATTCGGGGTCGTCTTCCCAGTTCACGGGTGGTGCCTCGCGATTCGTGACGGTCGGGGTGCGGCGTGCGTCCGGGCCCAGGCGGCGCGTGGGCCCCGGCGGCCGGTCACCGGGCCCGGTTCAGGGTCTGGAGGGCCGCGCGCAGCAGCTGCCCGACCTGGGGCACGGCGCCCGCGGCCACCGTGGCCTCGGCCTGCGGTGCCACAGCCGACACGGCCTCGTCCGCCTCGCGCGCGGCGTAGCCCAGGCCGACGAGCGCGGCGTGCAGCTGCTCGCGCCAGCCGGCGGCGCCCGAGCCGGCCGCGGCACCCGGCCCCGCGGCCGTGCCGGAGCCGACCGGCTCGCCGAGGCGGTCCTTGAGCTCCAGGAGCAGCTTCTGCGCGCCCTTCTTGCCGATGCCGGGCACGGCGGTGAGCGCCTTCTCGTCACCGGTGGAGACGGCGCGGCGCAGGGCGTCCGGGGAGTGCACGGCGAGCATGGCCTGGGCCAGCCGCGGGCCGACGCCGCTGGCGGTCTGGAGCAGCTCGAAGACCTGCCGCTCGTCGTCGTCGGCGAAGCCGTAGAGCGTGAGGGAGTCCTCGCGCACCACGAGGGAGGTCGCGAGCTTGGCCTCCTGGCCGACGCGCAGGCCGGAGAGGGTGTTCGGGGTGCACAGGACGGCCATGCCGATGCCGCCGACCTGGACGACGGCGGTGTCGGGGGCCAGGGCCGCGACCGGCCCGGAGACGAAGGCGATCATGCGGTGCCCTTCAGATTGCGTACGGCCGCGTCCCGCGGGCGCGTGGTGCGGCGGTGGGCGGCGACGGCCTCCTGGAGGCGGTTGGTCGCGGGGGCCCGCCAGATATGACAGATGGCGAGAGCGAGGGCGTCGGCGGCGTCGGCCGGCTTGGGCGGCGCGTCGAGCCGGAGCAGGCGGGTGACCATCGCGCCGACCTGCGCCTTGTCGGCCCGGCCCGAGCCGGTGACGGCGGCCTTGACCTCGCTGGGGGTGTGCAGGGCGACGGGCAGGCCGCGGCGGGCCGCGCAGAGCATGGCCACGGCACTGGCCTGCGCGGTGCCCATCACGGTGCTCACGTTGTGCTGGCTGAAGACCCGCTCCACGGCGACGCATTCGGGGCGGTGCTCGTCCAGCCACTGCTCCATGCCGCGCTCGATGAGGACGAGGCGGTCGGCGACCGGGGCGTCGGCGGGCGTGCGTACGACACCGACGCCGAGCATGCGCAGCGGCCGCCCGGCCACGCCGTCGACCACGCCGACACCGCACCGGGTCAGCCCCGGGTCGACCCCCAGCACCCGCATCGCGTGCCCTCCCCTTCGCCGTACGGCCGTGTGTTCCCGCTGCCGTCGCAGGCTATCGGCTGCCACTGACAACGGCGGATCACGCCGACGGGCCGACGGGTGGTGTCCCGTCGGCCCGTCGGTGAGCCCGTCGCGCGTGCCTGTGCGTCAGGCGTCGACCTTGGCCATGACCTCGTCGGAGACGTCGAAGTTGGCGAAGACGTTCTGCACGTCGTCGCTGTCCTCCAGCGCGTCGATCAGCTTGAAGATCTTGCGCGCGCCTTCCTCGTCGAGCTCCACCTGCATGGTGGGGACGAAGTTGGCCTCGGCGGAGTCGTAGTCGATGCCCTGCTCCTGGAGCGCGCTGCGGACCGCGACCAGGTCGGTGGCCTCGCTGAGGACCTCGAAGGTCTCGCCGAGGTCGTTGACCTCCTCGGCGCCCGCGTCCAGGACCGCGCCGAGGACGTCGTCCTCGCTGAGCTCGCCCTTGGGGACGATGACGACGCCCTTGCGGTTGAAGAGGTAGGACACCGAGCCGGGGTCGGCCATGGAGCCGCCGTTGCGGGTCATGGCGACGCGGACGTCGGAGGCGGCGCGGTTGCGGTTGTCGGTGAGGCACTCGATGAGCACGGCGACACCGTTCGGGCCGTAGCCCTCGTACATGATCGTCTCGTAGTCGGCGCCGCCCGCCTCGAGACCGGCGCCGCGCTTGACGGCGCTGTCGATGTTCTTGTTGGGGACCGAGCTCTTCTTCGCCTTCTGGATGGCGTCGAACAGCGTCGGGTTGCCGGCCGGATCGGCACCGCCGGTGCGGGCGGCGACCTCGATGTTCTTGATCATCTTCGCGAAGAGCTTGCCGCGCTTGGCGTCGATCACGGCCTTCTTGTGCTTAGTCGTAGCCCATTTAGAGTGGCCGGACATCCGCCTGTCTCCTTCGCGTAACCAAATTCTGAACGAACGACTGTGATCCTACCGGGATCGGCCCCCCGGTCTCCCAACGCCCACCCTCAGGCGGCGGTGACGCGGGCACCCCCGTCGTCCGCAACGAGCCGGCCGTGGGCGTGGTTCCGGGCGATCTCCACGAACAGCGCGTGCACGCGGTGGTCGCCGGTGAGCTCCGGGTGGAAGGAGGTCGCGAGGACGTTGCCCTGCCGCACGGCGACCGTGTGACCGTCGTAGGTGGCCAGCACCTCGGCGCCCGCGCCGACGGACTCGACCCAGGGCGCGCGGATGAAGACGCCCTCGACGGGTCCGCCCGCGATGCCGGACACCTCGACGGACGCCTCGAAGGACTCGTTCTGGCGGCCGAAGGCGTTGCGGCGCACGATCATGTCGATGCCGCCCAGGGTCTCCTGGTCCTCGCGGCCGTCCAGCAGCTTGTCCGCGACCATGATCATGCCGGCGCAGGTGCCGTAGACGGGCAGTCCGGCCCGTACGCGCTCGCGCAGCGGTTCCAGCATGCCGAAGGCGACGGCCAGCTTGGACATGGTGGTGGACTCGCCACCGGGGATCACCAGGCCGTCGAGGCCGTCGAGTTCCTCGGGGCGGCGGACCGGGCGCGCGACGGCGTCCGCCGCGGCGAGGGCGATCAGGTGCTCGCGGACGTCACCCTGGAGGGCGAGTACGCCGATGACGGGGCTGTCGGCGGTGGACACGGTGGGTACCTCTCGACGCGGGACGGCCGGTGGGCGGCCCGCAGCTGCGGGCCGCCCACCGTGCAAGGACAACGGGATTACCAGCCGCGGTTGGCGTAGCGCTCCGCCTCGGGGAGGGTGTCGCAGTTGATGCCGACCATGGCCTCGCCCAGGTTGCGGGAGACGTCCGCGATGACGCTCGGGTCGTCGTAGAACGTGGTGGCCTTCACGATGGCCGCGGCACGCTTGGCCGGGTCACCGGACTTGAAGATGCCGGAGCCGACGAACACGCCCTCCGCACCGAGCTGGCGCATCAGCGCGGCGTCGGCCGGCGTGGCGACACCACCGGCGGAGAACAGCACGACCGGCAGCTTGCCGAGCTCGGCGACCTCCTTGACGAGCTCGTACGGGGCGCGCAGCTCCTTGGCGGCGGCGTACAGCTCGTTGTTGTCGTAACCGCGCAGACGGGCGATCTCGCCCTTGATCTGCCGCAGGTGACGCACGGCCTCGACGACGTTGCCGGTGCCGGCCTCGCCCTTCGAGCGGATCATGGCCGCGCCCTCGGCGATCCGGCGCAGCGCCTCGCCCAGGTTGGTGGCACCGCAGACGAAGGGGGTGGTGAAGGCCCACTTGTCGCTGTGGTTGACCTCGTCGGCCGGGGTGAGGACCTCGGACTCGTCGATGTAGTCGACACCGAGGGACTGGAGCACCTGGGCCTCGACGAAGTGCCCGATGCGGGACTTGGCCATCACCGGGATGGAGACGGCGTTGATGATGCCGTCGATCATGTCCGGGTCGGACATCCGGGCCACGCCGCCGTCCTTGCGGATGTCCGCGGGGACCCGCTCCAGGGCCATGACCGCGACAGCGCCCGCGTCCTCGGCGATCTTGGCTTCCTCGGGCGTGACGACGTCCATGATCACACCGCCCTTGAGCTGCTCGGCCATGCCGCGCTTGACGCGCGCGGTGCCGGTCTCGGGGGTGGTGGGGCTGGGGGACGTGCTGGACACGTTGTGACCTCGCTATCAAGGGCGGTGAAGCTGCTCCCTCATACAAGCGGCCACCTGGGCCCAGGAAAAAGGGCCAATTCGAGGACGGTGGCTTGTCAGGGGGCGGAAGGCTGTCGGCTTTACCGAGGTCAGGGGGTGGCGTCGGGCGCGGTGGGGGGTGGGGTGCGCGGGCCAGGCGGGGTGCGCGGGCCGGGCGCACGCCGGGCTGGATGCGCGGGCCAGGGCGGGCGTACGGGCGGGGTGTACGGCGGGACGCGGCGGCGCGTGGGGGGTTACGCCGGGCCGGCGGCGCGTGCGGACTCCATCGGGTTCGGCGGCCGACGGATGCCTCGGGCATCGCCCGGGCGGCCCCGGAGGCGCGGGCGCCGGCCCAGATCAACCGCAGGCAGGCGAAGCGGCCCCCTCCGACCCCGGCCGGGCGCGCACAGCGCACAGGCGTCCCGGATCAGCAGCGGGCAGCCGGGTCAGCCGGCTGATCGGGGGCACCCCCGATCAGTCGTGCGCTCCGTCGCCCAGGGCGACCGGCGGCTCGTCGTCCATCTCGAAGGCGAGGGGGAACGGCGCGTGGCCCGCCAGCCGGAACCACCGCACCACCCGGTGCGTACGGACCGCCCGGGCCGCGCGGACGGCGTCGTTGTGGAAGCGCCGCGCCATGGGCACCCTGCGGACCGCCGCCGTCAGCTCGCCGAGCGACTCCTCGCCACCCGGCGCCGCCCGTACCGCCTCGACCTGCGGCACCTCGGCGAAGACCGCCCGCAGCGCCTGGCTCAGCTCGCTCTCGGCGACCTCGCGGTGTTCCTCCTCGGCCTGCCGGGCCGCGTGCGCGGCCTGGTAGAGCACGATCGAGGCGGCCGGATCGAGGACCCCGGCCGTGGCCAGCTCCTGGGCGACCGAGGCCCGCCGCAACAGCTGGGCGTCCAGCGCGGCGCGCGCGGCGTCGATGCGGCTGTGCAGGCGGTCCAGCCGGCCGGCGGTCCAGCTCAGATAGACGCCGATGACGACGAGCGCGGCGACGATCCAGATCACAGTGGTCACGCCGGCCCACGTTACCGCTCGCCGAAGGCCCGGCTCCGCGCCCGGCCTCCACCCACGGGTGGACCCGGCCACGCGCGGACATCCACCCGGACCTCTACCCTGGCGCCGATCCGCCTCCACCCGGGCCGCGCCTAACTTCGGGATCAGGACGCCGCACCCCACGGAGGCACCCATGGAACCGCGTTCCAAGCGAGCCCTGCTCGCCCCGCTGACCGTCGACATCGCGCTTCCGCTCGCCCTTTATTACGTGATGCGGGCTCAGGGAGCGGCCCAGTGGCAGGCCCTCCTGATCAGCGGCGCGGTCCCGGCCGCGCACGCGCTCGGCACGGCCGTCGTCCGCCGGCGCGTGGAGTTCTTCGACCTGTTCATCGTCGGGCTGCTCGCCCTCTCCGCCGCGACCTCACTGATCAGCGGGAATCCGCGGGTGCTGCTCCTGAAGGACGCCGCGCTGCCGGCGCTGCTGGGCATATGGATCCTGGCCACGCTCTCCACGGCTCGGCCCTTCGCCTTCCGGCTCGGCGAGCGGCTGCGCACCGAAGCCGCGGCGGCGGACGCCGAGCGCGCCTGGCACGAGATGCCGGCGTACCGGGCGGCGCTGCGCGGGCTGACCACTCTCTGGGGCTGTGTGCAGTTGCTGGACGCGGCCCTGAGCACGGTGCTGGCGCTGACACTGCCGGTCGACGTGGTGCCCTTGACCGGGCGAATAGAGTCCTTCACCCTGCTGGGCCTGGTGGTCGTGGCCACGGTGCGACGCAGCAGGCGCTTCCGGTCCGCGCACGGGCAGGGCCTGTTCGGCACGGCCGGATCCGGTTCCCGGGAGCGCCTGGAGAAGGCTCCGAGCAACGCCTGAGCACGGGCGGGGTCCCGGTGCGCCGGGGCCCCGCCGCCGGGCCGGTCGGGGCGGTCCGGTCAGTCCCTCGCCAGCCCGAAGCGGGCGAAGAGGCCGGTGCGTTCGTCGGCGGCGACCGAGGCCGCGCCGGCCGTCACCGTCTCGTAGACGGCGAGGATGTCCGCGCCGACCCTCGACCAGTCGAAGCGGCGTACGTGCTTGCTGCCCCGCTCGCTGAGCCCGGCCCGCTGCGCGGGGTCGCCCAGCAGCCGTACGGCGGCGGCGGCCAGCGCGTCCGCGTCCTCGTTGGCGAACAGCTCGCCCGCCGACCCCTGGTCGAGGACCTGCGCGAAGGCGTCCAGGTCGCTGGCGAGGACGACCGCGCCCGCGGACATCGCCTCGACGAGGATGATGCCGAAGGACTCGCCGCCGGTGTTCGGCGCCACGTAGACGTCGACGCTGCGCAGCAGCCGTGCCTTGTCCTCGTCGCTGACCATGCCGAGGAATTCGACGCGGTCCCGCATCTCCGGGGGCAGGCTCGCGACGGCTTCCTCCTCGTCGCCCCGCCCGGCCACCAGGAGCCGGGTGCCGGGGCACTCCGCGAGGATCTTCGGCAGGGCGCGCATCAGGACGGGCAGGCCCTTGCGGGGCTCGTCGATGCGGCCCACGAAGCCGATCGTCGGGGCCTCGGCAGTGCCCTGCCACTCCTCCTTGGGCGTGGCGCGGGCGAAGAAGTCCACGTCGACGCCGTTGGGGATGACGACGGCGTCGCCGCCCAGGTGCTCGACGAGCGTCCGGCGGGCGTATTCGCTCACCGCGATCCGCGCGCTGATCTTCTCCAGCGCCGGCTGGAGGATCGGGTAGGCCGCGATCATGGCGCGCGAGCGCGGGTTGGAGGTGTGGAAGGTCGCCACGATCGGGCCCTGCGCGGCCCAGCAGGTCAGCAGTCCCAGGGAGGGGGAGGTGGGTTCATGGATGTGGATGACGTCGAAGTCGCCGTCGTGCAGCCAGCGGCGCACCCGCGCGGCCGACAGGAAGCCGAAGTTCAGCCGGGCCACCGAGCCGTTGTAGGGCACCGGCACGGCGCGGCCCGCCGAGACGACGAAGGGCGGCAGCGGCGTCTCGTCGTCCGCCGGGGCCAGGACGGAGACCTCGTGGCCCAGCCGGATGAGGTGCTCGGCCAGATCCCTGATGTGGAACTGGACGCCGCCGGGGACGTCCCACGAATAAGGACAGACGATCCCGATCCTCAAGGCTTCTCCGTTCCGGAGCTCTTGTCGGTGGGCTCATCATCGCGCCGGCCGAGGTCGGCGAGCCACAGTCGCTGGAGCATATGCCAGTCCTGGGGGTGCTCGGCGATGCCGGAGGCGAAGGCGTCCGCGAGCTGCTGGGTCATGGCGGCGGCCTTCTCCGCGCGGGTGCCCGTCTCGGGCACCTCCACCGGGGCGTGGATCTTCCCGCGCATCACGGGCGAGCTGTCGTACCAGAGGGTCACCGGGAGCAGCAGCGCTCCGGTCTGCACCGCCAGCATCGCGGGCCCCGCGGGCATCTTCGCGGCCTCGCCGAAGAACTTGACCTCTATCCCGGAGGAGGACAGATCGCGGTCGGCCACCAGGCAGACCAGCCCCCCGGAGCGCAGCCGCCGCGCGAGCGTCCCGAAGGCGCTGCCGCCCGCGTGCGGGAGCACCTCCATGCCGAGCCCCTCGCGGTAGGCCACGAACCGGTCGTAGAGCGACTCGGGCTTGAGCCGCTCGGCGACGGTGGTGAAGGGGACTCCGAGCCGGGTGGTGACCCAGGCGCCCGCGAGGTCGTAGTTGCCCATGTGGGGCAGGGCGAGCACCACACCGCGGCCGCTCGCCAGCCCTTCCTCGAGCCGGTGCAGGTCCTCCGGGGTGAAGCCCTCGCGGACGCGCTCCGCGCTCCAGGCAGGCAGCCGGAAGGACTCCATCCAGTAGCGCATGTACGAGCGCATGCCCGCGCGCGAGAGCTGGGCCAGGCGCCCCGGGCCGGCGTCGGGCAGCACCCGGGCGAGGTTGGCCTCCAGGCGCAGCACGCCCTTGCCGCGCCGCTTCCAGACCGTGTCCGCTATCCGCCGCCCCAGCGCGACGGCCACGGGCTCCGGAAGCTTCTTGACCGTGGCCCAGCCGAGCCCGTACAGAGCGTCGGTCAGCTTCTCCCTCACGCGGCGCCGTCCCCCCGGTCCTCCGTGGCGGCCGCGAGGGCGTCCGCCTCGGCGGCCTCCCGGCGCACGGTCACCACGCGCTGCACCAGCGTCACCAGGCTGCCGGCGGCCACGATCCACAGCGCGACGGGCAGCAGGTACTGGATCCCGGGCACGCCGAACTTGTGCAGGCCGGCGAAGCCGCAGGCCACCAGCGAGATGACGAGCCGCTCGGCGCGCTCGACCAGGCCGTTGACGTTCACCGGCAGACCGATGCTCTCGCCGCGCGCCTTGGTGTAGGAGACCACCTGGCCGCTGGCCAGGCAGAAGATCGTCACCGCGCACAGGGTGAGGCTGTCGCCCCGCCCGGCGTACCACAGGGCCAGGCCGCCGAAGATCGCCGCGTCGGCCACCCGGTCGAGCGTGGAGTCCAGGAAGGCGCCCCAGCGGCTGGACCGGCCGAGCTGGCGGGCCATGTTGCCGTCGACCAGGTCGGAGAAGACGAACAGCGTGATGACGACCGTGCCCCAGAAGAACTCGCCCTGGGGGTAGAAGACCAGCGCGCCCGCCATCACACCGCCGGTCCCGATGAGGGTGACCGCGTCGGGGCTGACGCCCAGGCGGATGAGCAGGGCGGCGAACGGCGTGAGAACACGCGTGAAGAACGCACGCGCGTACTTGTTCAGCATGGCCTTCCCGGAGGGTCGTGGCGGGCCGCGTGGTCAGGAGGCCACCGGCTGGCCCATCGTAGCCAGGCGGCCGGGGGCAGCCGCGCACGCATCACTCCACCCGGCCCCCGACCCCCTCGCCACGGCCGAGCCACGACACCGTCACGGCGCGCTCCCCGCCCGTTCCCGGGCCGTTTCCGGCCACACCCACCCGCCGCCGAAGAACGGCTTCCGGTATACGCCTGCGTGTGCGATGTATGGACGCAGCGTTACCGCAGTGGAAAGCTCGAAGTACCGCAGGTGTCGACCGGGAGGCGGGACACACATGGGCGAGAAGACGGGCACATACCCAGGGGCCGCGGGCAGGGCAGTAGCGGCCGACCGGCCGAGCCAGGTGCGCAACGTGGTGCTGGTCGGCCACAGCGGCTCCGGAAAGACCACACTCGTGGAAGCACTGGCCCTGGCCACCGGGGCCGTCAACCGGGCGGGCCGGGTCGAGGACGGCGGCGCCCTCTCCGACTACGACGAGATCGAGCACCGCCAGCAGCGCTCCGTACAGCTGTCCCTGGTCCCCGTCGAATGGGCCGGGATCAAGATCAACCTCCTGGACGCACCCGGCTACGCCGACTTCGTCGGCGAGCTGAGGGCCGGTCTGCGCGCGGCGGACGCGGCCCTCTTCGTCGTCTCCGCCGCCGAGGGCACCGAGGGCATCACCGGCGCCACCCGCATGGTCTGGGAGGAATGCGCCGCCGTCGGCATGCCCCGCGCCATCGTGATCACCCACCTGGAGGCCGCGCGCGCCGACTTCGAGGCGATGACCGAGACCTGCCGCACCGCCTTCGGCGACGACTCCCCCGACCGGGTGCTCCCGCTCTACCTCCCCCTCCACGGCCCCGAGGGACCCGACGGCCACCGCACCGTCGCCGGCCTCATCGGCCTCCTCTCCCAGAGCGTCCTCGACTACTCCTCCGGCGAACGCACCGAGGCCGCCCCCGGCCCCGACCAGCTCCCGCTCATCGCGGAGGCCCGCGACCGGCTCATCGAGGGGATCATCGCCGAGAGCGAGGACGAGACCCTCATGGACCGCTATCTCAGCGGTGAGGAGATCGACGTCAAGACCCTGATCGAGGACCTCGAACGCGCCGTCGCACGCGGCACCTTCCACCCCGTCCTCGCCGCCGCCCCCGCCGCCGAGGGCGCCCGCCAGGGCCTGGGCACCGTCGAACTGCTGGAACTGATCACCGGCGGCTTCCCCACCCCCCTGGAGCGCACGGCCCCCGCCGTCACCACCCCCGACGGCCGCCCCCACGCCCCCCTGGCCTGTGACCCCGCCGGCCCCCTCGCCGCCGAGGTCATCAAGACCTCCTCCGACCCCTACGTCGGCCGGATCTCCCTCGTCCGCGTCTTCTCCGGCACCCTGCGCCCCGACGAGACCGTGCACGTCTCCGGCCACGGCCTGGAGGACCGCGGCCACGAGAACCACGACATCGACGAACGCGTCGGCGCCCTCTCCTCCCCCTTCGGCAAGCACCAGCGCCAGCTGAACCAGGCCATCGCCGGAGACATCGCCTGCGTCGCCAAACTCGGCCACGCCGAGACCGGCGACACCCTCTCCGCCCGGAACACCCCACTCCTGATGGAGCCCTGGCAACTGCCCGACCCCCTGCTGCCCGTGGCCATCCAGGCCCACAGCAAGGCCGACGAGGACAAGCTCTCCCAGGGCCTCGCCCGCCTCGTCGCCGAAGACCCCACCATGCGCCTCGAACAGAACCAGCACACCCACCAGGTCGTCCTGTGGTGCCTGGGCGAGGCCCACCGCGACGTCGCCCTGGAGCGTCTGCGCACCCGCTACGGCGTACGCGTCGACACCGTCCCGCACAAGGTGTCCCTCCGCGAGACCTTCGGCTCCAAGGCCACCGGCCGCGGCCGCCACGTCAAGCAGTCCGGCGGCCACGGCCAGTACGCCATCTGCGAGATCGAGGTCGAACCGCTCCCCGGCGGCTCCGGCATCGAATTCGTCGACAAGGTGGTCGGCGGCGCCGTCCCCCGCCAGTTCATCCCCTCCGTCGAGAAGGGCGTACGGGCCCAGGCCGCCCGCGGCGTCGCCGCCGGATACCCCCTGGTCGACGTCCGCGTCACCCTCCTCGACGGCAAGGCCCACTCCGTCGACTCCTCCGACGCCGCCTTCCAGACCGCCGGCGCCCTCGCCCTGCGCGAAGCCGCCGCCGACACCCGCATCCACCTCCTCGAACCCGTCGCCGAGATGGAGATCCTCGTCTCCGACGACTACGTCGGCCCCGTCATGAGCGATCTCTCCGGCCGCCGCGGCCGCGTCGTCGGCACCGAGCAGTCCGGCAGCGGCCGCACCCTCGTACGGGCCGAGGTCCCCGAGATCGAGATCGGGCGCTACGCCGTGGACCTGCGCTCCCTCTCCCACGGCACCGGCCGCTTCACCCGCACCTACGCCCGCCACGAACCGATGCCCCCTCAGCTCGCCGAGCGCATCGGCGAACTCACCGAGAACGGAGCATAGTTCGCAAGCCGCCCGCCCCAACTCCACAGGGACGGGCGGCTTTGCGATCTCCGGCGACAGCCGGCACCCCGCCCGGATACGCTGGATACGCGGACCAACACGTATGACACGGGCGGCCGTCGGAAGCGGCAGCGTAATCGGGCATGCGCGGCATTGGGGGCAGCAGTGGCAGCAGGGGATCCGTTCGACTTCAGCCCGGGGGCACAGATCCCCCTCTCGGGCTCCTCCGGGCAGACCGCCGCGACCCAGGCACTCGCCTCGGCCGCCTACCGCGACGGCCCCGTCGACGAACTCCTCAAGGCCAACTCCGACTGGGCCACCTCCGAGGTCAAACCACCCCGCATCTCCCTTTTCGAGCCCAACCTCGGCGAAGCGTTCTCCCGCGCCGTGCAGCTCCGCGTCCTCGGCGGCGGCCGCAAGCCCCTCATCCAGTCCTTCGGCCTCGACCCCCAGCCCGTCGTCGAACACTGCCTCGCCGCCAGCCGCATCCGCAAACAGCGCGACATCCGCCTCACCGTCATCATGCTCGTCGCCGGACTGCTCTTCCTCCCCGGCGTCCTCCTCTGGCTGGCCGCCTTCCAGCTGCGCCGCTCCCTCGCGGGCGCGCAGAACAAGCGGGCCGGCGCCCTCGGCATGGCCCTCCTCGCCGCCCTCGCCATCGGCGGCGTCATCTTCATGATCAAGCTGCCCTTCCACGGCTTCCTGGGCATCTATCTCCGCGCCATGCTCATCGCCCCCCTCATCGGCGGCTTCCTCGCCCACCGCGTCTGCGAGAACACCGCCAAGGACCTCCGCGACCGCTGGAGTGGACTCCTCTCCGGCGGCGGCATCGGCGCCAAGATCCCCGAAGCCGTCCCCAAGAACCCCGGCGAGACCGCCGCCGAGCGCCTGCGCCAGTCCCTGGAACGGCTCGCCGCCGAACAGCACAGCAACGTCGTCTTCTACGCCGGCCCCAAGGGCATACTCGGCATGGGCACCCGCTGGGGCAGCTGGCAGCTCGCCGAGGAACTCGTCCCCGCCGACCCCGAGAAGGAGATCAACCCCTTCCGCAGCTGGGACGTCATCCGCGCCATCCACGACCAACTCCGCCTCCTCGAGCGCAGCCCCCTGCACACCGGCGGCTTCCCCGCCCCCGCCGTCGAGCACTGGGTCGTCTCCCCCGTCGGCGAGGGCGCGGGCGCCGTCTCCCGCCCCGAAGGCACCGACGGCTTCCAGATACGGGGCGCGGAGCTCCAGAAGATCTGCAATGAGCAGCAGTTCGGCGCCGGCAGCAGGCACTACCTCGGCGTGCAGTTCGTCCTCTGGGACGGCCAGCTCGTCATCACCCTCCTGATCACCGTCACCGTCCTGCACAAGACCCTGCGCATCGAGGTCACCGGCCACGCGCTCGGCCCCGTCCACGGCCTCTTCATGGGCAAGCCCTCACCCCGCACGAAGACCGTCACCAAGACCGTCAAATTCTGGGAGACCCGCACCCGGAACCTGTCCATCGTGCCCGCCAAGGAGGTCGTCCGGCTCGCCGCCCGCGCCCCCCTCACCTGGTACCCGCCCCTGCTGGAGTTCTGGGGCGGCAAGCTCGTCCTCCCCGAGCCCTTCGGCCTGCGCCACGCCTGGGCCGACAAGCCCTGGCGCCACCGCTTCATGGCCGACGACGCCCTGCGCGCCACCACCCCGGTCCTCCGCGTCGTCCACGAGGCCGCCCTCCGCGTCCTCGCGGAGAACGGCGTGAACACCGAGCGCTTCGCCGGCCGCGCGATGAACCTCAGCGGCGCCATCCAGGACCCCCAGCCGCGCGCCGCCGACGTCTACAACGCCTGAACCAGGAACGGGGCGCCCCCGAAGGGGCGCCCCGGCCCACCGTCAGCCGCCCGGCCTCACCGGAAGATCCCGGTGTGTCCCAGCGAATACCGCCCCGGCTGCGGATAGACCGCCAGCCCGTGCGGCCCCGCGCCCACCGGGATCTTGGCGATCAGGTGCCCGTCACTGGTGTCGATCGCGTACACCTCCGAGTCATAACGCCCCGACAGCCACAGCACCTTGCCGTCCGCCGACACCCCGCCCATGTCCGGACTGCCGCCACCCGGCAGCTCCCACTTCTCCACCAGCTTGCGACTCGGCAGGTCCAGCACCGAGATCGAACCCTCGCCCCGGTTGGAGATGTACATCGACTTCGAGTCCCGGCTGACATACAGCCCGTGCGCGCCCTTGCCCGTGGGCATCAGCCACGGCTCCGTGAACTTGTCACCGTCCAGCACCCAGATGCCGTCCGCCATCATGTCCGCGATGTACCACGTCTTACCGTCCGAGGAGATCTTCACGTCCTGCGGCATGGCCCCGTCGAACGGCAGCTTCTGCTGGCCGATCACCTTCATCTTCGCCGTGTCGACCTTGAGCAGCTCCCCCGAGAACTCACAGGACACGATGAAATACTTCCCGTCCGGCGAGAAGTCCGCGTGATTGACCCCCTTGCACTTCACCGGCTCCGTCTTCTTCCGCCGCATGGTGTGCGCGTCACGGAAGACCAGCTCCCGGTCCATCGACGCCATCACCACCGCGTACTTCCCGTCGGGCGTGAAATAGAGGTTGTACGGATCGTGCACGTCGACCGGCTTCCCCGCCTTGCCGGTCGCCGGGTCGATGGGCGTCAGCGTGTGCCCCCGGTCGTTGTTGACCCACAGCGTCTTCAGATCCCACGAGGGCACCACGTGCTGCGGCTGCGCACCCACCGGAATCGTCTCGATCACCTTGTACGTCTTGGGGTCGATGACACTGACCGAATCCGACTCCGTATTGGGCACATACACCCGCGACGGAAAGTCCTTCACCACCGGCGAGAGCAGGTTCGGCCGGTCCGCCGCGTACAGATCGTGCGGATCCAGCAGCGGCGGCATCCCGGGCAGCCCCGGCGGAACCGCCTGCGCCTTGCGGTGCGTCCCTTCACGCGGATGCGCGCCCGCCGCCTCGTCACCGGAGTCCCCGCCGCAACCGGAGACCAGAAGAGCACCGGCGGCGGCACACAGCAGCGCCAGTCGCAGACGCGAACGGCGAAGGGAGCGAGGAGAGCGACGGCAGAGTCGGTCGTACGAGGACTGGATCATCGGGTCAGCAGCTCCGTAGTCGTCACCGCACGCAGACCGCGGCGGTGCAGGCCGTCGAGGATCGCGGGCAGCGCGGCCACCGTGCCGTCGTGCCCGAAGTGCAGGCTCACGACCGACCCCGGCCGCGCCGCGCCCAGCACGGTACGCCGGACCGCCTCCGCGCCCGGGTCGGTGTAGTCGAGGGAGTCCACGTCGTAGGAGAGGACGTGCTCATAGCCCGCCTTGCGCGCCAGCCCGGCCACCCGGTCCGTGGCGAACTGCGCGCGCGACGGCCGGAACCAGCGCCCGATCCCGCCCGTCAGCCGGCGCAGCCGGTCCGCGCACCGGGTGATCTCCGCATAGGCGTCGGCCTCGCCCATCGCCGAGATGTCGAGGTGGCGCATGGTGTGGTTGCCCAGCTCATGACCGCCGTCGAGGATCCGTCGCGCCATCTCGGGATGGGCGTCGAGCCATTCGCCGACCGCGAGCACGGTCACCCGCGCCCCGGCCCGCTCGGCCTCCCCCAGCAGCCCGGTCGCGGACCGCGGGTCGCCCTGGCCGTGGAAGGTGAGCGCCACGCCGCTGCCCGTACGGGGCCCATGCTCGATCTGCACGGGCAGGCCCGCCGGAAGCGCGGCCAGGGCGGGCGGCGATCCGGACGGCCGGGGCGGCGCCGTCGACCGTACGGACGGGTCGGCGGCCCGGGGGCCGGGGGACCCTTCGTCCCGGCCGCAGCCCACGGCGGCCCCGGCGAGGGCGCCTCCGGCGGCCGCGCGCAACACGGTACGGCGGTGAAGGAAAGTCACCGCACCATTAGAACTTCTTGTTATTAAGACTTTGGGAGATTTGCCCGCTTTTCACGAACGCGTGTCATCGTCCGTCCGGGTATACGGGTGAACCCGGCCGATCTCAGACAGCGGCGGGCCACGCGTCCGCGAGCATCTTGCGGGTGTCCGCGAGCAGTTGGGGCAGCACCTTGGTGTGGCCGACGACCGGCATGAAATTGGTGTCGCCACCCCAGCGCGGAACCACGTGCTGGTGCAGGTGAGCGGCGATGCCCGCGCCCGCGGCGTCGCCCTGGTTCATGCCGATGTTGAAACCGTGCGCCCCGGAGGCGGTGCGCAGCGCGGCCATCGCCCGCTTGGTGAAGTCGGCGAGCTCCAGCGTCTCGGCCTCGTCGAGCTCGGTGTAGTCGGCGACGTGGCGGAACGGGACGACCATGAGGTGTCCGCCGTTGTACGGATACAGATTCAGCACCGCGTAGACGCGCTCGCCCCGCGCGACGATCAAGCCGTCCTCGTCGGACTTGGCCGGAATCGAACAGAACGGACAGCCGTCACCGGCACCCGGACCGCTCGGCTTGTTCTCCCCCTGGATGTACGCCATCCGGTGGGGCGTCCACAGCCGCTGGAAGGCGTCCGGGGACCCTACTCCGATCTGCTGTTCTGGCTCAGTCGTCATGCGGGCCAGCATATTCCTCGGCGGGTATGCGGAGAGGGGCGGCCCTGGCGGGCCGCCCCTCATTGACCCCGCTGGTGCGGGGATCAGGTCACACCTGGACGCGACGCTCCACGACGTCGAGCAGCTTCGCCAGTGCCTGGTCGCGCGGAATGCCGTTCTCCTGCGAACCGTCGCGGTAGCGGAAGGACACCGTCCCGGCCTGCATGTCGTCGTCACCGACGATGATCATGAACGGGACCTTGAGCTTCTGCTGGTTGCGGATCTTCTTCTGCATCCGGTCCGACGAGGCGTCGACCTCGACCCGCAGGCCCTTCCGCTTCGCCTCGGCCGCGAACTCCTGCAGGTACTCGACGTGCGCGTCACCGACCGGGATGCCGACCGCCTGGACCGGGGCCAGCCACGCCGGGAACGCGCCCGCGTAGTGCTCCAGCAGCACCGCGAAGAAACGCTCGATCGAACCGAAGAGCGCGCGGTGGATCATGACCGGGCGCTGCTTGGTGCCGTCGGCGCCGGTGTACTCCAGGTCGAAGCGCTCGGGCAGGTTGAAGTCCAGCTGAATGGTCGACATCTGCCACGTACGGCCGATGGCGTCCTTGGCCTGAACCGAGATCTTCGGGCCGTAGAAGGCCGCGCCACCCGGGTCGGCGACGAGCTCGAGGCCCTGCTTCTCGGCCACCTTGCGCAGGGTCTCGGTGGCCTCCTCCCAGGTCTCGTCGCTGCCGACGTACTTCTCCGGGTCCTTGGTGGACAGCTCCAGGTAGAAGTCGTTCAGGCCGTAGTCGCGCAGGAGGTCCAGGACGAACGTCAGGGTCCGGTCCAGCTCCTCCGCCATCTGCTCGCGGGTGCAGTAGATGTGCGCGTCGTCCTGCGTGAAGCCACGGGCACGGGTCAGGCCGTGCACGACGCCCGACTTCTCGTAGCGGTACACGGTGCCGAATTCAAACAACCTCAAAGGCAGCTCACGGTACGAGCGACCGCGCGCGTCGAAGATCAGGTTGTGCATCGGGCAGTTCATGGGCTTCAGGTAGTAGTCCACGCCCTCGTCGAGCTGCATGGGCGGGTACATACCGTCGGCGTACCAGTCGAGGTGGCCCGAGGTCTCGAAGAGCTTCCCCTTGGTGGCGTGAGGGGTATAGACGAACTCGTAGCCCTCTTCCTCGTGCTTCCGGCGGCTGTAGTCCTCCATCACACGGCGGATGATGCCGCCGCGCGGGTGGAAGACCGCCAGGCCGGAGCCGATCTGCTCGGGGATCGAGAAAAGGTCGAGCTCGGAGCCGAGCTTGCGGTGGTCGCGCTTCTCCGCCTCCGCCAGGAACTCCAGGTGCGCCTTCAGCTCGTCCTTCGACGGCCAGGCGGTCCCGTAGATGCGCTGGAGCATGGGGTTCTTCTCGCTGCCGCGCCAGTACGCGGCAGCGTTACGCATCAGCTTGAACGCCGGGATGAACCGCGTCGTCGGCAGGTGCGGGCCGCGGCACAGGTCCTTCCAGCACAGCTCGCCCGTCTTCGCGTCCAGGTTGTCGTAGATGGTGAGCTCGCCAGCGCCCACCTCGACGTCCGCGCCGTCGTCGTGCGAGGCGGAGCCCTTGAGGCCGATCAGCTCCAGCTTGTACGGCTCGTCCGCGAGCTCCTCGCGGGCGGCCTCGTCGGTGACCACGCGGCGGGAGAACTTCTGGCCCCGCTTCTGGATCTCCTGCATCTTCTTCTCGATGGCCTTGAGGTCATCGGGGTGGAAGGGCTTCTCGACGTCGAAGTCGTAGTAGAAGCCGTCCTTGACCGGCGGGCCGATGCCCAGCTTGGCCTCGGGGAAGAGTTCCTGCACGGCCTGCGCCATGACGTGCGCGGTGGAGTGGCGCAGGATGTCCAGGCCGTCCTTGGAGGAGATCTCGACGGGCTCGACCTCCTCGCCGTCGGCGACGACGTACGCGAGGTCCTTCAGCTCGCCCGCGACGCGCGCGGCGACGACGGTGCGCTCACCGGCGAACAGGTCGGCGGCCGTAGTGCCCGTCGTCACCACGCGCTCTTCCCGCTCGGAATCGCGATGGATGATCACACGGACGTCTGACACCGGTCTCTCCTGACTGAAGGGGCGCGACAGTGGACACTGCGCGCCTGAATCGTACCGAGCCCGGCCCCCTGGTCGCGAAACGGTTTGGCGCCGCAGGCGGGAGGCACCGGAATCGGTCCGGTCAGCCGTCCCCGCAGCTCTCCTCGAAGAAGTCGGGATTCTCCTGCAAGGTCTTCAGCAGGCGGTCCCGCTCGGCGTCGTCCACGGTCAGCGGCATGACGCCCGCGGCGTCGGCCAGCCGCCGGAATCCGCCGCGGCTCTCCAGCCGCCCGCTCACGCGGACCGGCAGTCCCAGCAGGTGCGCGTGGCCGGCGATGCGGTAGTCGTCCTCGCCGAGCGCGATCCGCACCTGGGTGACCTCCGCTCCCGTGAGCACCCGGAGCCGCACCACTCCCGCGCCACCGGGCCGGTCACGGCGCATGCGCACCACGGTGCCGGTGAGCCGCACGGGCACCGAGGGCTCGTTCCGGATGTAGCGGGCACCCGCCTCGCGGAGGACGGGCAGGTCGCCGGGCGAGAACTCCACCGGCTCGGGGTGCGCGGCGAAGCCCTCGGGCGGACCGGCCGTCGGGGACCAGTGCAGCTCCATCCGGATGCCCTCGGAGCCGCGCACGAGGGTGATGATCGCCTCGGTCAGCTCCTGGCACACCCCCGCCTCGACGGCGGACTCGAACGCCTCCCGGCCGCCGGTGGCGCGCTGGTAGTCGGTGGCGTCGCGGGTCGCGTAGAGGGCGCGGAGCAGTGCGGTGGTGACCGGTCGGCCGGTGCGGTCCCGGTCGTCGGGTCCGACCGGGACGAAGACCGTCAGCTCCCGGCCGCCGGGCGCGGGTCCGACGAGCAGCCGGTCCAGGGCGGCCTCGGCGCGGCGGCGGTGGCGGGCCCCGTGATAGCCGGCCGGTTCGTGGGCGGCGAGGGCGGCGGCGAGCAGCATCGCGCGCGCCCCTGCCCGTAAGCGCTCCTGGGCCGCCCAGACGGCGGCCGGTATTCCGGGGTCGGGCACCTCGCGCCGCCAGCGGACCTCGTCGCCGGGCACGCGCAGGGAGAGGAGGATGTCGCGCGCGGAGGGGTCGGGGCTGCGTTCGAGTGCGGTGAGTGCCTCGGTGAGCAGATCGGCGCTGTCGGGGTAACCGCGGCTCTCGGGGAGCAGCAGGCTGGTGCCGGTGCCGTCGGGCGGGGTCCAGCGGCTGTACGCGCCGGGGGTGCCGCCGCGCCGCCGCCAGCCGTGGCGGGCGAGCAGGGCGCCGAGGACGGCGGGGTCGGGCGGGACGGGGGTTCGTGCGGAGCGGTGGCTCGGCCGGTGCATCAGGGTCTCCCTCCCGCCCCGACGCGCGTCATGATCTCGCAGAGCGCGCGGTCGTCGAAGATGCGTGTGGTCGGGATGCGCACGGTGGTCCTGTTCCTGCCGGTCACCGGGTGTCCCGCGAGGTTGGTCCAGTAGCAGCAGTGCCGCAGTTCGAGGCCCTCGTGTCCGGCGCTGAGCCAGTCGTCGCGGGCGCGGGGCACGATCATCACGACGAGGATCTTGTGCACCGAGACGGGGGTGCGGGCGAGCTTCGCCAGGTGGTCGTTGTCGAGGGTGAAGGCGAAGGTGGGGGCGGCCGGGCGGGCGTCGCGCAGGTCGGTGGGGCGGGTGCCCGGAGGTCTGGCCGGGCGGGGGTCGGGGCGGGCGGCGGGCCGGGGGGCCAGCTGGTAGGTGGCCTTGAGCTGGACCTTGATGGTGACTTCGTCGTCGACGCTGTGGCCGGGGGCGCTGTGGCTGACGTGCCAGTCGATGCCGTAGTCGGGGAAGGGCTGGGCGAGGGAGCAGCCGGCGGCCGCGGCGACGGCGTGCAGATAGCCGACCTGAAGCGTTTCCATGCAGGCGGTGGTGGCGAGTGCGCCGCGCGTGGGGGCGGGCGGTTCCGGCCGGTCTCGCCTCCCGTTCGCGGGGGGCAGCCCGCCCCGTTCGGGCTGCGGGAAGGCCATGTCCGAATCCCTCCGGGCGTCGTCGGACCCTGCGGTCCGTACATCTGTGTTGTCTCCTTTGCAACTCCACTGCAAACAAGGGCGGTTCACGTGGCGGATTACCCGGGTATCACCTCGCGGGGAGGGCCAGAACACGCCATTCGACAGACAAGCGCGAGGAGTTGGGCACATGTGCTGGTTCGAGGGACCACTCGCCGCTTTCGACACCGAGACCACGGGAGTCGATGTCGAGCACGACCGGATCGTCTCGGCTGCGCTGGTGGCGCAGTCGTCGGAGGGGGCGACGCCGCTGGTGACGCGCTGGCTGGTGGATCCGGGGGTTCCTGTGCCGCCGGGGGCGACAGCGATACACGGCCTGACGGACGAGCACCTCCAGCGGAACGGGCGCTGGCCGGCGCCGGTGATGGAGGAGGTGGCGCGGGCCCTGGCCGAGCAGTCGGCGCGCGGCATACCCCTGGTGGTGATGAACGCGCCGTTCGATCTGACGTTGCTGGACCGGGAGTTGCGGCGGCACCGGGCCTCGACGCTGGCGAGGTATCTGGGGCCGAACGCGCTGTGCGTGCTGGATCCGTGGGTGCTGGACAAGCATCTGGACCGCTATCGCAAGGGCCGTCGCACGCTGACGGATCTGTGCGCGCACTACGGGGTGGAGCTGGAGGGCGCGCACGACGCGGCCGCGGACGCTCTGGCCTCGCTGGGGCTCGTGCGGGCGGTGGGCCGTCGTTTCGCGGCGCGGCTGGAGCGGCTGACGCCGGCGGAGCTGCACGAGCGGCAGGCGGTGTGGCACGCGGCACAGGCGCGGGGGCTCCAGGCGTGGTTCGCCCGCAACGGCTCGGAGGAGGCGTGCGACCCGGCGTGGCCGCTGCGTCCGGAGCTGCCCGCCGCGGCGTGAGGGGCGGCGGGGGCCGCTCAAGCCGTCGCCGGGCCGCCGGTCAACGCACAAGGCCGGTGCGTCAGTTGACGCACCGGCCTGCTCGGGGTGGGCGATACTGGGTTCGAACCAGTGACCTCTTCGGTGTGAACGAAGCGCTCTCCCACTGAGCTAATCGCCCGAGTGTGTGTCTCGGGGTCTCCCCCGGGAACGGGTTGAACAATACAGGCCGTGGCGGCGCTTCATCAAATTCGGTCGGCCCCGGCCTCCAGCCGGGTGCGCAGTCCGCGCCGCCCGGCGCGCATCATCCAGGCGTGATTGGCGAGGAAGAGCGGCCGCGCGGGTATGGCGAAGCGCCTCATCAGGGGTTTGCGCACCTCGACCTCCTGCTCGAAGCGGGCCTGGCTGCCGGTGCGGCCGTACGGCAGGACGGTCCAGCGGGCCCAGCCCTCCAGGTCGCCGCCCATGGTCATCTGCAGGGTGCGCGCGAGGGGGTCGCGGCTGGCGTCGCGGGCGGTGAAGACCAGCTCGTACGGCAGGAGGGAGCGGATCCGGAAGGTGCCGGTATCGGCGCCGACGCGCCTGGCCTCCCGCACTTGCGGCCACCAGGAGGGATAGTTCTCCGGGATCTCCAGGCAGGCGTAGAGGACGTCGGGTGTGACGGCGAAGGTCCACGTGGCGCGGAAGCGATACCGGTTCGGGGCGGCCAGTGCCGACGGCAGGGGCATGGGCTCAGGACACACCTAAAAACCGAGGGTCCGCAAGGGGTGAACCTTGCGGACCCTCGGTCCTGTGTGGGCGATACTGGGATCGAACCAGTGACCTCTTCGGTGTGAACGAAGCGCTCTCCCGCTGAGCTAATCGCCCGGGCGCACCGCAAACATTACCGCATGTCAGACGGTGTTCGGTACCGGCTGGGGCGGGGCTCAGCGGCGGGCGTTCCAGGGCATGGTCATGCCGTACCGGGACAGATAGACGCCCAGGAGCACGCCGGCGACGGCGAGGCCGGTGACGGTGAGCGCGATGTTGCGTCTGCGGACGGCGGGGTCGAGGGCGCGCTGGGCGGCCTCGGTGACCTTCCGCCTGGTCCAGCGGAGCACGAGCTGCGCCCAGACGAACTCGGTGGCCCAGATCGCCATGCCCGCGAAGATCACCAGCCAGCCGGGGCCGGGCAGGGGCAGCATGATGACGCCGGCGACGACCACGGCGAGGCCGGCCACGAAGACCCCGGCCTGCCAGCTGAGGTGCAGGGCGCGGGAGCGCTTGACGAAGTGCGGGGCCCGGGAGCCGAGGGCCGGCGGCCGGTCCGTGGTCCGCTCCCCGGGCGCGGGTGCCTCGGCCCGACCGCCGGCCGCCGTCGCGTGGGGCCGCCGCTCGTCACTCTCCGCATTCATACGCCCCAACGTACCGGACCGAACCGGATCTCACCGGAATGGCGGTATTCGCCGGGGAACGGCTCCGCCGTACGAGGTATCCGAACACTCCTAAATCGGTCAGAGGGGTTTACAACGGCACCGTAGGTGGCATGTCGATTTCGCCGACGTGCGAATCCCCGAGCGCACACTGAGCGAAAGGCCCTGGCGCTTATGAACACCACGGTCAGCTGCGAGCTGCACCTGCGCCTCGTCGTGTCGAGCGAATCCTCACTGCCTGTTCCCGCAGGCCTGCGGTACGACACGGCCGATCCGTATGCCGTGCACGCCACCTTCCACACCGGAGCCGAAGAGACGGTCGAGTGGGTCTTCGCCAGAGATCTGCTGGCCGAGGGTCTGCACCGGCCCACCGGCACCGGCGACGTCCGTGTCTGGCCGTCCCGCAGTCACGGTCAGGGCGTCGTCTGCATCGCCCTGAGCTCGCCCGAGGGCGAGGCCCTGCTGGAGGCCCCGGCGCGGGCCCTGGAGTCGTTCCTGAAGCGGACCGACGCCGCGGTGCCGCCGGGCACCGAGCACCGTCACTTCGACCTGGATACGGAGCTCTCGCACATCCTGGCCGAGAGCTGAGCCCGGGCCGGGGCTGACACCGGCGCGCCCGCCCACTCGGGGGGTCGGGTGCGCAACCTCGCACAGTGCGGGCCGTACGGCGCCGTCACCGCGGATCCACCGCGGGCGACGGCGCCGTCGCGTTGTGGAGCCGCTAGAGTCGGTCCTCCGATCGAACACATGCCGCCCCAACCCCCGTCGGCCAGGGAGCGAACGAACCGTGCTGATCAACCACGACACCCGGTGCGCGCTCGACGCAGTGGTGGACCTCGTGAACACCGCGACCGCGGGGCCCGAGGGCGGGCCGGCGGACACGCTCGCCGGCCTCGCGGAGCTGCGGCAGTTCGTCGAGCGGCACGACATCAGCGGGGTCGGCGCCCTCGGGCAGCGGGATCTGGCGGCCGTACGGGCACTGCGGGAGCGATTCGCACTGGCGTTCGCGGCCGAGGATTCGACGGCGCTGGCGGAACTGCTGAACGCCCTGGTGGCCGAGGCC
Source organism: Streptomyces sp. NPDC025618 (assembly GCF_055558795.1). Lineage (NCBI taxonomy): Bacteria > Bacillati > Actinomycetota > Actinomycetes > Kitasatosporales > Streptomycetaceae > Streptomyces > Streptomyces sp. NPDC025618. The sequence goes on from NZ_JBVHLW010000010.1 coordinate 132,862, forward strand.
GGCACCACGCCCCGGCTGACCGATCACGACGGCTACGACTGGCATGTGCACTACTTCGCGCCGGGCGCCTCCCTGGCCGATCACCTCGCGGCGGACGGCGGGATGGCGCTGGCCTTCCTCGTGGTGGCGGGCGAACGGGAGCGGCTGCGGCGCTGCGAGGCGCCGGACTGCGGGCGCGCCTTCGTGGACCTCTCCCGCAACCGCTCGCGCCGCTACTGCGACGGGCGCACCTGCGGGAACCGGCTCCACGTCGCGGCGTACCGGGCCCGCCGCAAGGAAGCCACGGGCTGACGGAGGCGCCCCTTCCGCAGAGGCGTGCGAAGAGGGCCGGAATAACGCACGGAAAATCGGTTTGGGAAATTGGGGAGCGGGCGCGAAAAACGACTTCCTCAGGGCCCTGGATTCGTCGCCCGGGGCATCTATACCTGACGGGTCGACAAGTGGGCGGCCGCCGGGGCGGATTCGCTAAATGCCGTGCTTTTTCAGGATGGCCTCGATATCCGAGAAGTCGTCAGCTCCGCCCGCCCGCTTGCCCTTGGCCTGAGGTCGGGTCACCGTGCGCGACGGGTCCAGTGACGGAGCGGAGGCGCCGGGGGCCAGCGCCTCGCGGCTCGCGGCCGCCGCGGCGGCCTTGCGCTCCTTGCGGCCGGCCTTGCCGCCGTCGGCTCCGCGCCGCTGCTCCACCGCCCTGGTGATCATGAAGAGCACGGCCGAGAGCGCCAGCACGCCGAAGCCCAGCCAGACGCCGGGGTCGAAGACCAGGCCGGTGAGCCACCGCAGGATCCCCGTCATGGCCAGGCCGACCGGGACGAGGGCGAACGCCGCTATTCGGGTCGCGGCGAGGAAGCGCTTGCGGTACGCCGTGAGCGCCGCGATGCCCAGGCCGGCCACGGACACCGCCGTGGCACAGATCGTCGAGGCCAGCATCCTGCTCCTCCTGCTTCTCGCGCTGCGCGGGGCTCCCCGGGCGGGGCGCCTCCTTCCATCCTGCACCGGGCCGCGCCGCATCGGCCACGGCCGGCCGGGGACTCCGGGAGATCTGGGGGTCATCTCGGGGGCTCGCTCCTCCCCAGGGCTGACGCGCCCTCCGGCCGCCCCGGCTGGGAGACTGGCCCCATGAGCGATACCGACACCGGCACCACCGCGCGTGCCACCCTCGACGTCTGGTGCGAGTTGCAGTGCCCGGACTGCCGTACGGCCCTCACCGACCTGCGCGCCCTGCGCGAGCGCTACGGCGACCGGCTGGACATCCGCCTGCGGCACTTCCCGCTGGAGAAGCACAAGCACTCCTACGCGGCCGCGCAGGCCGCCGAGGAGGCCGCCGAGCAGGGCAAGGGCTGGCCGTACGCGGAGGCGGTGCTGGCCCGTGCGGAGGAGCTGGGCGCCCGGGGCGACGAGCTGCTCGTCGAGGTGGCGGGCGAGCTGGGCCTGGACGCCGACGAGGTGGACACGGCGCTGATCGACGGCCGCCACCTGCTGATCGTCGACGCGGACCAGGCGGAGGGCAAGGCGATCGGTGTGAAGGGCACGCCGACGTATGTCGTCGGGGGCGAGCTTCTGGATGGCAGCAAGTCGCAGGACGGCCTGCGAGCGCGGGTCGAGGGGATCCTGGATCGGGTGCTGGCGGGATAGCGTCCGGGGGTGCGGGTTGCTGGCGCCTGCGGCGGGCTTTGTTCCCCTACCCCGCCCCTTCCCGAAACTGGGGGCAAGCCCCCAGACCCCCAGCAACACGCTTCACGCGTTGTCCTCAATCGCCGGACGGGCTGATTGTGCTGGCTACGGTCCGCACCATCAGCCCGTCCGGCGTCTGAGGACGCGACCGAAGGTCGCTTCCGCCGCAGGCGGCAACGGCCCGCGGAGAGCCCTCGCACCCGCTACAGCAACCGCTTCGAGAAGTGGAGCTCCGTGCTCCGGTAGCCCAGCGACTCGTACAGCCGCAAAGCGACCGCGTTGCCCGCGAAGACGTTCAGACCCAGTGCCGCCGCCCCGGCGGCAAGCGCCTCCGCCTCGGCCAGCAGCATGAGTGAGCGGCCGTGTCCCCTCCCCCGGTGGTCCTCGGCGACCTCGACGTCGAAGACGTAGGCTTCCGGCTCGCGCAGGCGGCCGACCCAGAGCGTGCCGACCGGGGTGCCGTGGTGGGTGAGGACCCGCAGCGCCGCGTCCGGGGTGTCCAGGCCGTCGGGCAGGAGCTTGCGGTGGTCGGCCAGAGACTTGGCGTGCGCCAGGCCGGCAGGCACGCCGCGGTCGATCCAGCTCTGCGCGTAGTGCTCCTGCCCGCGCTCCGCCCAGGGCCTGAATTCGGCCTCGGTCATCCGCCGCCCCTCGGTGCCCTCGGGCAGCCGGGGCGCGGTGGCGGGGAGCGCCTTGGTCATGTTGCGGTTGCGCTCGGCGTAGCCCAGCGCGCCGGCGAGCCCGAGGGCCACCCCGGCGTCCGCGGGCACGGACACCTCGACGCTTTCGCATCCCCAGCCGCGCAGGACCTCCTCGGCGGCGAGGGCGGCCACGGTGCCGCGCCCGCGGTGCCGGTCCCGTTCGTCGATCCCCAGCCGGAGTATCCGGCCGGCCCGGGGACCGAACCGGTCGTCGGTGGCCAGGTCGATGCGGCCGACGGGTCTGCTGTTGACACAGACCTCGTACGACCGGGACCTGGCTCCGGCGTCGGTGCGCTGTTCGGGAGCGGTGGGGCGCAGGGTGGTGGTCACGGGTTTTTTGTACCTGTCCCGCGCCCGTACGTCACGGGCTTTACGGATCGATGTCCGCCGCCGACCGCTCCTCGAAGATCCGCGCGGCCTTGGCGGTCACCGGGCCGGGGGCGGCGGGCAGGGGCCGGCCGTCGACGGCGGTGACGGCCTGGACGTCCCGCAGGGTGGAGGTCAGGAAGACCTCCTCGGCGCGGTCCAGGACGTCGGCGGGCAGGGTCGTCTCCTTGGCGCCGGTCCACTCCAGCACGAGGGCGCGGGTGATGCCGCCGAGGCAGCCGGAGGCGAGGGGCGGGGTGTGGAGTTCCCCGTCGAGGACGACGAAGACGTTGGAGCCGGTGCCCTCGCAGAGGTCGCCGACGGTGTTGGCGAAAAGGGCCTCGGTGGCGCCGTGTTCGCGGGCGCGGGCCAGGGCGACGACGTTCTCGGCGTACGAGGTGGCCTTGAGCCCGGCGAGCGCGCCGCGTTCGTTGCGGGTCCAGGGGACGGTGACGGCGGTGGTGGTGTCGGCCCGCCGGGTGACCGGGCCGAGGGCGACGACGAGGGTGGGGGTGGTGCCCTCGCGGTCGGAGCCGAGGGGCGCGAGGCCGCCGGTGTAGGTGATCCGGAGCCTGCCGAGCGGCATGGGGTTGGCGTCGAGCACCGCGGCGCAGGCCCGGCGTACCTCGTCGAGGTCGGGTGCGGGCAGGCCGAGGCCGCGGGCGGAGGCGGTCAGCCTGGTGAGGTGGCGGGTCAGGGCGAAGGGGCGGCCGTGGACGGCCTTGAGCGTCTCGAAGACGCCGTCGCCGACCGTCAGCCCGTGGTCGAAGACTGAGACGCGGGCACTGTCCTCGTCGTGCAGGGAACCGTTGAGCCAGATCGTCACCGTTTCGTCCCTCCGAGCGGCTGGTGTGTGCCCGACGCTATCGCGAGCAGCCGGGACGCCTTCAGTTCGGTCTCGGCCCACTCCCGCTCGGGGTCGGAGCCCCAGGTGATCCCGGCACCGGTGCCGAAGCGCAGGGTGGGGCGGGCGGTGCGGTCGATCCAGAAGGTGCGGATGCCCACGGCGAGTTCCCCGGTGCCGCGGTCGGCGTCGACCCAGCCGACGCCGCCGCAGTAGGGGCCGCGGGGCGCGGTCTCCAGGGAGCGGATGATGTCCATGGCGCTGGACTTGGGGGCGCCGGTGACCGAGCCGGGCGGGAAGGTCGCGGCGAAGAGCCGGGCCCATCCGGCGCCGTCGGCGAGGGTGCCCCGGACGGTGGAGACGAGGTGGACGAGGCCGGGGTGCGGCTCGACCGCGCAGAGCGCGGGCACGGTCACGGATCCGGTGGCGCAGACGCGCCCGAGGTCGTTGCGGACGAGGTCCACGATCATGACGTTCTCGGCGTGGTCCTTCTCCAGCAGGTCCGCCGCGGTGCGGCCAGTGCCCTTGATGGGCCCGGATTCCACCGTGCGGCCGCTCCGGCGCAGATAGAGCTCCGGGGAGGCGGTCGCGACCTCCACGCCGTGGGCGGGGAGGCGGACGGTGCCCGCGTAGGGGGCGGGGTTGCCGTGGGCGAGGAGGGCGGTCAGGGCGTCGATGTCGGCGGGGGTGCCGTCGGCGGTCTCCGGCAGGGGCGCGCTGAGGACGCGGCAGAGGTTGGCCTGATAGACCTCGCCGGCCGCGATGTGCTCGCGGATGCGGCGCACGCCCGCGACGTAGGCGGCCCGGTCCAGGGAGGACGTCCAGTCCTCGCGCGCGGGGCCGTGCCAGCGGCCGGGGGCCGCCGGGGGGACGGGCGCGGGCCGTACGTCCGCGAAGCGGGCGCACAGCAGTCCTCCCTCGAAGTCCGCGACCACCGCCCACCAGCCCGTGGAGTCCAGGGCTGCCGGGTCACGGGTGACGTCGCGGAGATCGGTGGCGAGGAGGCCGCCGAAGCGGGCCATCGGGAGGGACACCGGAGGGGAGCTGTGCACGTCAACGAGTCTATGGCGGGGCCACGCCGGGTGGCCTGGGCGGACAATCAGCGCAGCACGCTGCGGAAACGGAATTTGAGCTGGCGCTGGAATCCGCTAGAGTTCAACACGTCGCCGGGACGCGGAAGCGAAACGGACAGACACTGCGGACGTAGCTCAGTTGGTAGAGCACCACCTTGCCAAGGTGGATGTCGCGAGTTCGAGTCTCGTCGTCCGCTCGCAGTCCGGGGGATCTTCCCGAACCCCCGCACTCCTGGTGGAGTGGCCGAGAGGCGAGGCAACGGCCTGCAAAGCCGTCTACACGGGTTCAAATCCCGTCTCCACCTCCAAGGACGATTAGCTCAGCGGGAGAGCGCTTCCCTGACACGGAAGAGGTCACTGGTTCAATCCCAGTATCGTCCACCAAGGTCCGCACGGACCTTCCCGCGCGATTAGCTCAGCGGGAGAGCGCTTCCCTGACACGGAAGAGGTCACTGGTTCAATCCCAGTATCGCGCACGCAGCAGCATCCCGGACGATTAGCTCAGCGGGAGAGCGCTTCCCTGACACGGAAGAGGTCACTGGTTCAATCCCAGTATCGTCCACCGAGATCCGCACGGATCTCCCCGCGCGATTAGCTCAGCGGGAGAGCGCTTCCCTGACACGGAAGAGGTCACTGGTTCAATCCCAGTATCGCGCACACCGATCGGCCGGAGGCCGGGGCTTCGAGCTCCGGCCTCCGGCCGTTTTCCGTGCTCTCGTGTTTCTGATTTCCCGGCCGGAAACGCGCGAGGGGCCGGGCACCTCCCCAGGTGCCCGGCCCCTCGTGCCGTCCGCCGTTCCCCCGTCCCCACGGGGCTGATCAGCCGGTCCTGTCCCCGGCCCGGGCCGCTCTCCCGGGCCTGGGGCGCCTCAGCGCCCCAGCATTCCGGCCACGGACGACGCTTGTACGACGACGGCGTCCCAGCCGCCGAAGATCACGGCGAGGAATCCCGCGAGGGGCAGCACCATGGCCGCCGCGACGAGGGGGTGGCGGGTGCCGGACGGACGGGGACCGAAGGCGTCGACGGCTCGCTGGGCGTGTGCCCGGATGACCGAACGTCCTGCGGTTTCCGCCATGGCCCTCTCCCGCCGCGCGTCCCTCTGCCACCGGTCACACCTGCCGTGATCGACGAGCGGCGGGCGTCTGACCTCGGGGGACGAGTGCATCACCCGCCGCTCTTCCTCAAACCCTAGGCGCGGGGGGCCGCGGGGGCGTCATGCCCTCGTACCGATTGGCGGGCCTCCCGGAGGATGAGCGGCCCCGGGCGGCTACTCCTCTGGTTGGAGACCGGCGGGCCGGGCCCCAGGGTCTTCCCGGAAGGGGCGCGCGGAGCCCGCACGCCCGCCGGGGCGTGACTTCGCTCACTTCCGGTGCGTGCCGCAGCTGACTGATCTTCATTTTTTCCGCTCCCCCGCCGGTGGCCGCCGCGCACGCCCCGGCCGCGTCCGCCGGGCCCGCGGGGGCCGCGTCCGACGGGCCGGGAAGCCGCCCAATCCCCGCTGTCCGGCCGCCTCTTGGGGGATCGCGACCACCGCGGCGGGAAGCAACCCGCTCCCCCGGACCGGGCGTCGGGGATTCCCCGGGGCTCCGGCAAACCGGTCGCCGACGCATGCGCGGCCTATCAGCGCGTGCGCCCGGCAATCCGTAAGCTGGGCACGTCAGACGGACCGGGCAGCGGGGATGAAGATGGCGATGATGCGGCTCCGGCGCGAGGACCCGCGTGTCGTCGGCTCGTTCCGGCTTCACCGCCGGCTGGGCGCGGGCGGCATGGGCGTGGTGTACCTCGGCTCCGACCGGCGCGGGCAGCGGGTGGCGCTCAAGGTGATCCGGCCGGACCTGGCCGAGGACCAGGAGTTCCGGTCGCGGTTCGCGCGCGAGGTGCAGGCGGCCCGGCGGATCCGCGGCGGGTGCACGGCACGGCTGGTGGCAGCCGATCTGGACGCGGACCGCCCGTGGTTCGCCACGCAGTACGTACCGGGCCCCTCGCTGCACGACAAGGTGAACGAGGAGGGGCCGCTGTCGGCGGCTCAGACCGCCTCCATCGGGGCGGCGTTGGCCGAAGGTCTGCTGGCCGTGCACGACGCGGGGGTGGTGCACCGCGACCTGAAGCCGTCGAACATCCTGCTGTCGCCCAAGGGCCCCCGCATCATCGACTTCGGCATCGCCTGGGCGACCGGGGCGAGCACGCTGACGCACGTCGGTACGGCCGTCGGCTCGCCCGGCTTCCTGGCACCCGAGCAGGTGCGCGGCGCCGCCGTGACGCCCGCGACGGACGTCTTCGCGCTGGGGGCGACGCTCGCGTACGCCTCGATGGCGGACTCGCCGTTCGGCCAGGGCAGTTCGGAGGTCATGCTCTACCGCGTCGTGCACGAGGAACCGCAGCTCATGGCCGTGCCGGACGCCTTGGCGCCGCTGGTGCACGCGTGCCTGGCCAAGGATCCCGAGGAGCGGCCGAGCACGCTCCAGTTGTCGTTGCGCCTGAAGGAGATCGCGGCGCGCGAGGCGCACGGTGTGACCGACGGCAGGCATCCGCCGGTGCGGCGGGAGCCCGAGCGCCCCTCGGGACGGCGGGCCGCGGAGTACGCGGAGCAGCGCACCGAGCGGCGTACGGTCCAGGCACCCACGCCGCGCCCGCAGCCGCCACGCCAGTCCGGCGGCCCGGCGCGCCCCGCGGTGCCGCGTCCGGCGGGCCGGCCGGGCGGGCCGCGTGGCGCCTCGCGCGGCGGGGCGCGGCCCGGTGCGCGGACGGGGTCCGGCGCCCGGCGGCCGGGGCCGGACCGGCGGCTGCTGCGGCAGCGCGTGACGGTCTTCTTCGTGGTGACGCTGCTGGTCGCGCTGGGCATCACCGTGGCGCAGGGCTGCCAGGCCCCCGCGCACAGCATGGGAGAGCTCCCCCAGGTGCCCGCGACGTCACAGGGCCCGGCGGTGCCGTCTGGTGACGCGCCGTCGGCTCCGGGCTCTTCCTGACGTCCCGTCCGGGGAGTCAGCTCTCCGGGCGGCCCGCCGTCACGGCGTAGAAGGCCACGGCCGCGGCCGCGCCGACGTTGAGCGAGTCGATGCCGTGGGCCATGGGGATGCGGACCCACTCGTCGGCGGCCCGCAGGGCGCGGGCGGACAGGCCGTCACCTTCCGCGCCGAGCATGAGCGCCACCCGGTCGAGGCGGTGCGGTGCGGCGGTGTCCATGGAGACGGCCTTCTCGGCCGGGGTGAGGGCCAGCACCTTGAACCCGGCGGCCCGGACCGTCTCCAGGTCCTGCGGCCAGCTCTCCAGGCGGGCGTAGGGCACGGAGAAGACGGCGCCCATGGAGACCTTCACGGAGCGCCGGTAGAGCGGGTCGGCGCAGTCCGGGGAGAGCAGGACGGCGTCCATGCCGAGTGCTGCCGCGCTGCGGAAGATCGCGCCGATGTTGGTGTGGTCCACCAGGCTTTCGAGGACCGCGACGCGCCGGGCGCCTCGCAGCAGCGTGCCCGCGTCCGGGAGCGGCTTGCGCGCCATGGAGGCGAGGGCGCCGCGGTGGACGTGGTAGCCGGTGACCCGCTCGGCGAGTTCGGGGGTGACGGTGTAGACGGGGGCGTCGGCGGCCTCGATGACGTCCCGCATGACGTCGGCCCACTTGGCCGTGAGCAGCATGGACCGCATCGCGTATCCGGCCTGCCCGGCGCGCCTGATGACCTTCTCGCCCTCGGCGATGAAGAGCCCCTCGGCGGGCTCGCGCCTGCGGCGCAGCTCGACGTCGGTGAGGCCCGTGTAGTCGTGGAGCCGGGGGTCGGCGGGGTCGTCGATGGTGATGAGCTCGGCCATGCTGTGTCCTGGTCCTCGTTGGTGCTGCGGGTCAGCCGCGGGGTTCCGGGCCGACCGTCACGACGTCGCCGACCACGATGACGGCCGGGGGGCGTATGCCCTCCGCCGCGATCCGCTCCCCCGCGGTGGCGAGGGTCGCGTCGACGCGGCGCTGGGCGGCGGTGGTGCCTTCCTGGATCACCGCGACGGGAGTTCCGGCGGGGCGGCCGTGCTTGACGAGGGCGGCGGCGATGGCACCGATGTTCTCCACCGACATCAGCAGCACGAGAGTGCCGCGAAGCTTGGCGACGGCGGCCCAGTCGACGAGGGAGCGCTCGTCGTCGGGGGCGACGTGGCCGCTGACGACGGTGAACTCATGGGCCACGCCCCGGTGGGTGACCGGGATCCCGGCGGCGGCGGGCACGCTGATGGTGGAGGAGATGCCGGGTACGACGGTGCAGGGGATGCCCTGGTCGGCCAGCGCCTGGACCTCTTCCATGCCGCGGCCGAAGACGTAGGGGTCGCCGCCCTTCAGCCGGACCACGTTCTTCCCGGCGCGGGCGTGCTCGACGAGGGCGTTGTTGATGGCCTCCTGGGCCATGAACCGGCCGTACGGGATCTTCGCCGCGTCGATCACCTCGACGTGCGGCGGGAGTTCGTCGAGGAGGTCGCGGGGGCCGAGGCGGTCGGCGATGACCACGTCCGCCTCCGCGAGCAGCCTGCGGCCGCGCACGGTGATCAGGTCGGGGTCGCCGGGGCCGCCGCCGACGAGGGCGACGCTGCCGGTGCCGCCGGAGGAGGCGGCGGGCGCGCGGTAGTGCGGGGCGGCGAGGGAGCCGTCGCGCAGGCCCTCGACGATGGCGTCGCGCACGGCGGCGGAGCGGCGCGGGTCCTGGCCGGTCAGCACGGCGACGGTGACGCCCTCGCTGCGGCCGGTGGCCGGGGTCCAGGCGGTGGCCGCGTCGGCGTCGTCGCTGCGGACGGCCCAGACGCGGCGGGCCTCGGCCTCGGCGGAGGCCGCTTCGTTGGCGGCGGGGTCGTCGGTGGAGATCAGGGCGTACCAGGCGCCGTCCAGGTCGCCGTCCTGATAGCGGCGGCGCTCCCAGCGGAACCCGCCCGTCTCGGCCAGCGCCTCGACGGAGGGGGTGGCGGAGGGGGAGATCAGCAGCACGTCCGCGCCGGCCGCGAGGAGGGCGGGGAGCCGGCGCTGGGCGACCTGGCCCGCGCCGAGGACGACGACGCGCCGGCCGGAGAGGCGCAGTCCGACGGGGTATGCGCTTTCGCTGCGCGCGTGCGGGGCCATGATCTCCTCCGGAGCTGCTGGTCAGAGTGCTGGTGACACTCTATGGGCTCCCCCATCGGCGCTCGGCCGCGCTCCGGTTTCCCCTGTGTTACAGCCGACGGCGAACCCCGCGCCCGCAAGCGCCGGACGGACTGTTCGGGGCACCGCGCCCCATAGGGGCGCGGGGAACGGCGCGAGCGACCACACACAACCCGCAGCCGCGCCCCGCCCTCACATCCCACCCGGTGGGCGCGACCAGCGGCACGCAGTGCCAAGCCCCATAAGGGGCGCGGGGAACTGCGCGACCAGCCACACACAACGGACAGCCGCCGGACAGGCTCAAGCCCCACCCCCGTAGGCGCAACGTCACCGCGAAGCGCGAGGGCGGGGCCCAGCCCCGAGAAAGAGCTCAGCCCTTCTCGGTGACCCCGGCCGTATCGAAGGTGGCCACCTCATGCATCGCCCGCGCAGCACTCTGCACGACCGGCAGAGCCAGCAGCGCCCCCGTGCCCTCGCCGAGGCGGAGGTCGAGGTCGACCAGCGGGCGCAGGCCCAGCTTGGTCAGGGCCGCGACATGGCCCGGCTCCGCGCTGCGGTGCCCCGCGATGCAGGCGGCCAGCGCCTCCGGGGCGATGGCCCGCGCCACGAGCGCGGCCGCCCCGGCGCTCACGCCGTCCAGGATCACCGGCGTGCGCAGCGACGCGCCGCCCAGGATCAGGCCGACGAGCGCGGCGTGCTCCAGGCCGCCGACCGCGGCGAGGACGCCGATCGGGTCCTTCGGGTCCGGCTGGTGGAGTTCGAGGGCGCGCCGGACGACGTCGACCTTGCGGGCGTGCATCTCGTCGTTGATGCCCGTGCCCCGGCCGGTGATCTCGGCGGGGTCCGCCTCGGTGTAGACGGCGATGAGGGCGGCCGACACGGTGGTGTTGGCGATGCCCATCTCGCCGGTCAGCAGCGCCTTGTTGCCCGCCGCGACGAGGTCGCGGGCCGTCTCGATGCCCACCTCGACGGCGCGCAGCGCCTCTTCGCGGGTCATCGCGGCGCCGGTCGTGAAGTCGCTCGTGCCGGGCCGGATCTTGCGCGGGAGCAGGCCGGGGGTGCTGGGGAGGTCGCCCGCGACGCCGACGTCCACGACGCAGACCTCCGCGCCGACCTGGTTGGCGAAGGCGTTGCACACGGCGCCGCCGCCCAGGAAGTTGGCGACCATCTGCGAGGTGACCTCCTGCGGCCACGCCGTGACGCCCTGGGCGTGCACCCCGTGGTCGCCCGCGAAGATCGCCACGGCGGCGGGCTCCGGGATCGGCGGCGGGCACTTGCGGGAGAGTCCGCACAGCTGCGCGGAGATGATCTCCAGCATGCCGAGCGCGCCGGACGGCTTGGTCATCCGCTTCTGGCGTTCCCACGCCTCGCCGAGCGCCTTGGCGTCCAGCGGCCGGATGCCGCGCAGGGTCTCCGAGAGCAGGTCGTGCGGGTCCTCGCCGGGCAGCGCGCGCCGCCCGTACGTCTCCTCGTGCACGACCCACGACAGCGGGCGGCGCTTGGACCAGCCGGCCTGCATCAGTTCGGGCTCGTCGGGGAATTCGTCGACGTAGCCGACGCAGAGATAGGCGACGACCTCCAGGTGCTCGGGCAGCCCGAGTTCGCGCACCATCTCCCGCTCGTCGAAGAAGCTGACCCAGCCGACGCCGAGTCCTTCGGCGCGCGCGGCGAGCCAGAGGTTCTCGACGGCGAGCGCGGAGGAGTACGGCGCCATCTGCGGCTGGGTGTGCCGGCCGAGGGTGTGGCGGCCGCCGCGGGTGGGGTCGGCGGTGACGACGATGTTGACGGGGGTGTCGAGGATGGCCTCGATCTTCAGTTCCTTGAACTGCTTGGCCCGCGCCTTGGGGAGAGACTTCGCGTACGCGTCGCGCTGACGCACCGCCAGCTCGTGCATCGCCTGCCGGGTCTCGGCGGAGCGGATGACGACGAAGTCCCAGGGCTGGGAGTGCCCGACGCTCGGCGCGGTGTGCGCGGCCTCCAGGACGCGCAGCAGCACCTCGTGCGGGACGGGGTCGGTGCGGAAGCCCTTGCGGATGTCGCGCCGTTCCCGCATCACGCGGTGCACGGCGGCGCGCTCGGCGTCGCCGTAGCCGACGGCGGCGGGGCCCGCGGGCTCCTCGTACACCTCCTCCGGTGCCTCCTCGGAGGCCGGAGCGGGCTGCGCGGGGTCGGCGTGCGGCGCCTCGGCGCCGGCGGTGCGCGGCGCGGGGACGGCCACAGGCTCGGCCACGGGCTCGGCGGCGGGGACCGGCTCCTGCTGCGGGGCGGGGATGTGCGCGGCGGCGGGCGCCGGCTGCTCCTCCCGCGCGGCTACGGGCTCCACGGCCTCGGGCGCGGGGGCCTCGGCCGGTACGGGCTGCGGCTCGGCGGGCGCGGGGACGGCGACGTGCGTGACCGCCGTGTCCTCCGCGACGGCCGTGGTCTGCGTGATCAGCGTGTCCTGCGGGCGCGGGACGAGGAGCACGTCCTCGGAGACCTGCTCCTGCGGCGCGGCGTCCTGCGCGGGGGTTTGCTGGACGACGGCCTCGACGGGCGCCTCGGCCACGGCGGGCTGCGGCTCCTGGACAGCGGGCTCGGGGGCCGGTGCGGCCTGTTCGGCCTGTTCGGCCGGTGCAGCCTGTTCGGCCGGTGCGGCCTGCGGCTCGGGAGCGACGGCCGGCACGGGAGCGGCCGGTGCGGGCTCCACGGCCTCGGCCACGGCGGGGGCCTCCTGGACCTGCTGCTCGGGAGCCGCGGCCGGGGCCTCCTCGGAAAGCGGGGCCGCGACGGGAACCTGCTGTCCGGAACCGGCGTCTACAGGTGCGGGCGCGTCCATGACGACCGGCGCGGGCTGCGCGACCTCGGCCGGAGCCTCCGGTGCCGGGATCTGCTCCGCGGCCGCCTCGGTGACGACAGCGGCTTCGGCTACGGCGGTTTCGGCCACAGCGTTCTCGGCGGCAGCGTTCTCGGCGACGACAGGAGCCTCGGTGACGGCAGTGCCCTCGGCAACGACCGGGGCGGGCTGCGCGCTGTCGGCAACCGGTGCCGCGGCGGCGGGGATCTGCTCGCCGGAACCGGGGTCCGCGAACGCCTGGTGGGCCTCGGCGGGCGGCTGCTCCTGCGGTACGGGCGCGGGCCGCGCGGCCTCCTGGACGGGCTCCACGGGCGCCGCCGGCTGCGGCTCGGGCGCGAAGTGCGCCTCGGCGGGCGCGGCCTGGGGCGTCTCCGCCGGCGCGGGCGCGGCCTCCGCGACAGCGGTGACGACGGGCTGGGGAGCGGTCCGGGGCGCGGACGCCTCCGGCTCGGCGGCCGGCTGCGGGGCCACGGCGGCTGATGTCACATCAGCGGATGCCTCGACAGGCGGGGCGGCCGGCGCCTCGGCAGACACCTCGGCAGACACCTCGACAGGAGCCGGGGCGGCCACGGGCTCGTCCCGCGTCACCGCCGGGGCGGCGGCCTGCTGCGGGGTGACGACCGGGTGTTCGGCGGGGGTCTGCTCGGCGGCGGTGGCCTCCGTGCCCGGCGCGGTGTGTCCGGAGCCGTCGGCGACTATCCCGTGACCGGTGTCGGCCGGGTGCGTGGCGGTGCTCTGCGCCGGCACGAAGGCGACGGCGGGAGCCGCGAGGGGCTCCGCGACGGGCGCGGGCGCGGCCTGGGCCGCGGGTTCGGCGACGGCCTCGGCGGCGGGCGCGGCCGGGGGCTGCGCGGTCATGTGCTGCGGCGGCTGCGGCTGCGCGTCCCAGGTGCCCGGCTGCTGCTGCGGCACCTCGCCGAGGCGCGGGACCTGCGGGAAGTCCGCGCCGTTCTGCGGGACGTCGAGGTATTCGGGGCCCTGACCGGGCGTCACGGGCGGCACGGCCCGGCCCGGCGCGGGCGCCTGGTGCGGGGCCGCCGGGCCGCGGTCGGCGAGGGAGCGCACGACGCCGCCGGTGGGGTCGGGCACGGGCGGGCCCATGTGCAGGGGGCGGCGCGGGGCCGCGGGCGCCGCCGGAGCGGCGGGCGCGGGCGGCTGCCTGACGTCGCCGTAGTCGACGGAGCCGGTGTCGCGGCCGCCGCTCTCGTGCGTACCGCCCTGCACCGGGGGCTGCTCCATCCAGGCGCCCTGGGCGCCCGGCATCAGCAGGAGGTCGTCCTCCTCGGCGCCGTCCGCCTCACCCCCGTGGTCCAGGAAGGTGTAGGCGGCCGGGGCGCCGGGATCGGCGGGGGCGACGGGATCCGCGGGGAACGAGGGGCCGGGAAGCTCGCCTGCGTTCTCCGGCTGTCCCTCGCCCGGGAACTGGCCGGTGTCGGTCATGCGTACCCCTCGCCCATCGGTAGTGCTCCTTCCAACCGCTCACGCCCATAGTCAAGAACGAGCGTCCGTGCCTCGCGGCACGTTGCATGTCGCCCGCCCCTACCTTGCCGTGCTCCCGCCAAAAGGAGGGAACGTTCGGGACATTGACGACTGTGGTGTCGGACACCGAAGGGCGGTACAACGATCCGCAACCCTACCCTCCGCCCGGCGAGCGGGGCTCACAGGTGGGTGTGGCGGCCACTCAGGAGGAAGGCCACGGCGCGCTCGCGCTCGGTCCAGGCCGCGGTGTCGAGCTCCACGGCCTGGAGCAGCGCGCACTCCACCGCGTAGCCGCCTTCGGCGAGCGCCCGGCCGATGGCCTCGGCCTCGTCGCGGGTCGCGGCGTGGGCGACGATCCGCTCGGGCCTGCGGGCGGCGCACGCGGCGACGACGGGCGCTCCCCCGCCGCCGACCCGGACGACGTCGGGCTCGGGGAGGTCCTCCAGGACGTGCGGCGCGGTGCCGTGGACGACCTGGAGCTGTACGCCGTAGCGGCGGGCGGCGGCGGTGGTGCGGGCGCAGGCGTCCGGGTCGCGGTCGACGGCGATGACGGCGGCGCCGAACCTGGCGGCCTCGACGGACGCGGCGCCGCTCGCGGAGCCGATGTCCCAGACGAGGTCGCCCACCCGGGGCCCGAGCCGGGCCAGTTGGGCGGCGCGCAGCTCGGCGGACTCCCCTTCGCCGAGGTCCGTGCCGTAGGCGTCGGAGGGCAGGGCCCAGCCGCGTACGGCCGGGGGGTAGCCGGGGTCGCGGCCGGCGATCCAGCCGCCCGCGGTGCGCTGCCGGGTGACGCCCCAGCCCTGGCCCGCGGGCTCGGCGGTGCCGGGGCCGGCGCCGCCGATGACGATGACGACGTTGGGGTCGCGCCAGGTGTGGTCGGGGACCTTGTCGGAGGTGAGGACGGTGACCTGCTCGCGGGCGGTGCCCAGTTCCTCGCAGATGACGAAGGTGCGGTGGACGGGCCCGAGGAGGAGGGCGAGTTCGGCGGGTCCGGCGCCGGGCGAGGTGAGGACGGCGACCTTGGTGTGGGCGCGGCAGACGTTGACGGCGCGCCGCAGGTCGCGGCTGTGGGCGACGACGACCTGGGCGTCGTCCCAGGGCATGCCCACGCGGGCGAAGGCGGTGGCGACGGCGGAGACGGCGGGCACGACCTCGACCTCCAGGCCGTGCTGGGGGGCGCGCAGGGCGCGTACGACGCCGAAGAAGCCGGGGTCGCCGTCGGCCAGGACCACGGCGGAGCCGCGGTGTCCAGCGATGCGGCGGGCGGCGAGGTCGACGCTGCCGAGCCTGACGCGCTCGGCCGCGGGCGGGATCTCGGGCAGTGCCAGGTGGTGTCCCGCGCCCGCCACCAAGGTGGCGGCGGCCAGGGCCGATCGGGCCGTGTCCGTCAGCGGTGAGCCGTCCCACCCGATCACCGTGACCCGGTCGGCCATCGTCGTCAGTCTCCTGGGGCTCGTCTGTCGCGGGTCGGGGCCCACACACGCGTGGGCAGGGTGAGGTTACCCCGCTCGGTCCGGGCCCGAGCGCGCGCGGACGGTTCGGGGCGGGCGCGTGCGGTCGTACGGGCCGGTGTGTCCGGCCTGGCCGCGCGCCGGTTCAGCGCCAGTCGTGGAAGGCGCCCGCGTAGCCGGGGCCGCCGGCGTGCTGTTCGCGGACCTCGTCGAGGTCCTCGGGGAGCAGGCTCCAGACGATGAGGTCGCTGCGGATCTCCGTCCAGCCGCCGTCGGCCGTGCGGCCGCGGCCTATCCAGGCGTTGCGCAGGACTCCCTCGCTGATGCAGCCGATCTTCTGGGCGACCTGCTGGGAGGCGGTGTTGTCGGCGGCGGTGCGCAGTTCGAGGCGCTCGAACCGCTGGTCGCGGAAGAGCCATTCGGCGACCGCGAGCACGGATTCGCAGGCGTAGCCCTCGCCGCGGGCCCAGGGGGCGACGACATAGCCGACCTCGGCGGAGAGGGTGCGCCAGTCGGTGTGGTGCAGGTGCACGCATCCGACGAGGCGGTGGGTGAGGAACTCGGTGACCGCAAAGACGATTCCGCGTCCCTGGGTGCGCTCGGCGGGTGCCCGGCGCAGTGCCCAGTCGCGGGCCTCGGCGGTGGTGTAGGGGTGGGGCGCGGAGGTCCAGGCAGTGACGAGTTCGTCGCTCATCATCTCGGCGAGCGCGGGCACGTCCTGGGCGTCGAACGGGCGCAGCACCAGCCGGTCCGTACTGATGGAGATGGCCGGGAAGGTGGATGTCATGTGCTGCTCCAACGCCGGTGAGGATGGGCTCGGGACGGTCTCGGTCCGGGCTTCGAGTGCACCAGCATGCAGCATGGGTGCGCGGGTGCGCCAAGCGCGACCCGGTACGGCCGCAGGCCCGCGCGTGTGAGGGGTGCGCGGGCCTGCGGCCGTACGGGCGGGGGCGGGTGTCCCGGTGAGAGGGCGGCGATCAGCCCTTCACGGGCCCGAAGGCGGGCAGGACGGCACCGTTGCTGAACTTCCGCTCGATGAACTTCTTGACCTCGTCCGAGTTGAGGAGCCCCGCGAGCTTCACGATGCGCGGGTCGTCCTCGTTGCCCTTCTTGACCGCGAGGAAGTTGGCGTAGGGGTTGCCCTGGGCCTTCTCCAGGGCGATGGAGTCCTTGGCCGGGTTGAGCTTGGCGCCGATGGCGAAGTTGCCGTTGATCACGGCGGCGGCGACGTCGTCGAGGCGGGAGGGGATCTGGTCGGCGGCGAGCTCGGTGAACTCGACGCCCTTGTTGTCCTCGACGTCGGAGAGCTTGGCCCCGGAGCCCACGCCGTCCTTGAGCTTGATGACGCCGTTGTCGGCCAGCAGCTTCAGGGCGCGGCCCTCGTTGGTGGCGTCGTTGGGCACGGCGATGGTGTCGCCCTTGCCGAGGTCGGAGACCTTCTTGCCCTTCTTGGAGTAGAGGCCCAGCGGCTCGAGCTCGACGTCGACGACGGGCACGATGTCCGTCTTGTTCTTCTTGTTGAAGTCGTCGAGGTAGGGCTTGTGCTGGAAGAAGTTGGCGTCGACCTCACCGTTCTGGGTGGCGGTGTTGGGCAGGACGTAGTCGCTGAACTCCCGCACCTTGAGGTTGAGGCCGGCCTTCTTCGCGAGGTTGTCGCGCACGAAGTTGAGGATGTCGGCGTGCGGGGTGGGGCTGGCGGCGACGGTGAGGGTGGCCTCGGGGTCGGCGTCCTTGCCCTTCTTCCCCGAGCCGGCGGAGGTGTCGGACGGGGCGCTGCACGCGGCCAGGCCGAGGGTGAGGGCGGCCGCGGCGGCCGCGGTGGTGATCTTGACGGTGGTACGCACGAAGAGTGCCTCTTTCTTGTCTCACGAGGTGTTGCCGCCCGGCAAAGGGTCCGGGCTCGTGGGGTTGTCGTCCGTGGGGCGCGGGGCCTCAGCGGGTCTCGGTGAGCGCGGGGGCCTCGGCCACGGCCGCGGCCGCGTCCGGGGTCCCGGCGGGGGCCGGCTTGCGGGCGGACGGCAGGAGTCCGCGCAGTCCGACGGTGGCCGCCTGGCGGGCGCCGCGTCCGGCGATGCGGCGTACGACGAGGTCGCCGGCGAGCTGGACGCCGGTGACGATGACGATGAGCAGCACGATGGTGATGTTCATCAGGCCGGTCTCGTGGCGCTGGAAGCCGTAGGAGATGGCGAGGTTGCCGAGCCCGCCGCCGCCGACGGCGCCGGCCATGGCGGAGTAGCCGATGAGGGCGATCACGGTGGTGGTCAGGCCCGCGACGATCGAGGGCAGCGCCTGCGGGAGCAGCACCTTGAGCACGACGGTCCAGGTGCCGCCGCCCATCGACTGGACGGCCTCGACCAGTCCGTGGTCGACCTCGCGCACGGCGGTCTCCACCAGGCGGGCGAAGAAGGGGATGGCCCCGACGGCGAGGGCGACGACCGCGGCGCTGGGGCCGATGGAGGTGCCGACGACGAAGCGGCTGAAGGGGATCAGCCAGACGAGGAGGATGATGAAGGGCAGCGAGCGGCCGAGGTTGACGACCGCGCCGATGACCTTGTTCACCACGACGTTCTGGAGCAGTGCCCCGCGGTCGGTGAGGACCAGCAGGATGCCCAGCGGCAGGCCGCCGACGATGGCGTAGACCGTGGACCACCACACCATGAAGAGGGTGTCGAGACACGCGTCGCGCAGCAGGGGCTGCATCTCGGACCAGGTCACTTGGCACCTTCCTTGAGGAGCTCGTCGGCGGGCTCCGCGTTCTTCGCGGGCTGGAGGGCTGCGACCTCGACCTGGAGGCCCTGTTCGCGCAGGAAGCCGATCGGGACGACGTTGTCCTCGAAGCGGCCGGGGAGCTCGATGCGCATCCGGCCGATCTGCTTGCCGCAGACGGTGTCCATCGCGGCGCCGAGGATCGAGATGTCGACGTTGTAGGTGCGCGACAGCTGGGAGATGACCGGCTGGGTCGCGGCCTCGCCGTGGAAGGTGATGTCGACGACGGTGCGGTCCTCGCCGGAGGGCTCGCCGCCGACGGGGAAGAGCTCGGCGGCCAGCTCGGAGCCGGGGGTGGCGAGCAGCTCGGAGACGGTGCCGGACTCCACGACGCGGCCGCCCTTCATGAGGGCCGCGGAGTCGCAGATGGTCTTGACGACCTCCATCTCGTGGGTGATGAGGAGGACGGTCAGGCCGAGTTCGCGGTTGAGGTCGCGCAGCAGCGTGAGGATGGAGCGGGTGGTCTCCGGGTCGAGCGCGGAGGTCGACTCGTCGGAGAGCAGCACCTTGGGGTCGCCGGCCAGGGCCCGGGCGATGCCGACGCGCTGCTTCTGGCCGCCGGAGAGCTGGCCGGGGTACGCCTTGGCCTTGTCGGCGAGGCCGACGAGGTCGAGGAGTTCGAGGGCCTTGCGGCTGCGCTCCTTGCCGGAGACGCCCAGGATCTCGAGCGGGAGCTCGATGTTGCTCTGGACGGTGCGCGAGGAGAGCAGGTTGAAGTGCTGGAAGACCATGCCGATGCGGCTGCGGGCCTTGCGCAGCTCGGCATTGGCACGGGGGCCGCGCCCGGCGAGTGCGGTGAGGTCCTGGCCGGCCACGGTGACCGTGCCGGAGCTGGGGCGCTCCAGGAGGTTGACGCAGCGGATGAGGGTCGACTTGCCGGCGCCGCTCTGGCCGACGACGCCGTACACCTCGCCCTCGCGCACGTGCAGGTCGACGCCGTCGAGGGCGGTGACCTCGCGGCCGCGTGAGCGATAGACCTTTGTCAGGCCCGTAGTGGTGATCACAGGGGATTCCGTCACTGTCGAGTGCGCGGCGCGGGTGGTGCCGGCACGGGAATTCATTGCGGAACGCGGCATCGGTGATCCCCGGCGGGCGCGTGGTCGCGCGGCTTCGGGGTCCTGGTGACGCGGGGCGGAGCTCCGGTCCGGTCCTGCTGGATCCGGATCGGGCTCTACGGGTCTCGCTTCGGGGCGCGAGGCACAGAACGGGGGCCCTCAGCGGTCACACATTCGACACATGCAACGAGCACCGGGCGTCATCATCGCCTCGGTCGCAAGGGTGCGGCTGCTCGTCGTGGTCATGCGGGAAAGTAAAACAGAAGCGCGTGCGAGTCGGCCAAGCCTGTCCGAATAGCGGACGCGACTGGCCGAAGCGTGGACGTCACCGGCCGATTCCGGATGATCTTCGGGTCGCCCCGTGGCCTGCGCGGACACGGGCCACGGGCGCGTCCGCCGGGTGCGACGGAGGGGGCGGCGACCCGCCGTATGTGGCCAAGACCACGGCCTCCCTCCGGCGGGACGGGGCCGGGGGCCGGTCCCGGCGCGCCCGCGGCGGGCCATTAAAGTCGTCCCATGCTTGTCCAGCCCCCTCCGCCCGCCCGCGCCGCCCGGCGGCCGCGGTGATCGACGCGCTGACGCTCGCGGTCGGCCTGACCGCCCTCGCGCTCGCCGCCTGGTGCGGCTTCGCCTTCTCCCGCGACCAGTCCACCAAGGACTGGCACTTCATCGGCATGGCCGTGGTGTCGCTCCTGGCCCTCGTCCAGCTCGTCGTCGGCGTGGTGCGGCTCGCGGGCGGCGACAAGCCCGCGCAGGGCATGGCCATCTTCGTCGCCTATCTGATCGGGTCGGCCGCGGCCGTCCCCGCCGCCGGGTTCATGTCGCTCGTGGAGCGCACGCGCTGGGGCTCGGCGACCGTGGCGGCCGGCGGTGTGATCCTGGCCGTGCTCGAAGTCCGGCTCTACGACATCTGGGGAGGCTGACCATGACCGAATCCACCGAGCCGTCCGCCAAGGCGGCCTTCGACCTCGGCCAGGGGCCCGGCCGGCTGCTGGTCTGGCTCTACGGCGTCTTCACCGTCGCGGCGGCCTCCCGCTCGATCGTCCAGATGCTCCTGAACTTCGGCAAGGCGCCCCTGGCCTATGTCCTGTCCGCGGTGGCCGCGGTGGTCTACGCCTTCATCACGTACTCGCTGGTGCGCGGCGGGCCCGCCGCCCGCAAGGCGGCGCTGGTGTGCTGCGCGGCGGAGCTGGCCGGTGTGCTCGTCGTCGGGACCTGGACCCTGGCCGCGCCCTCGGCCTTCCCCGACGCGACGGTGTGGTCGGACTACGGCATGGGCTACCTCTTCATCCCGGTCATCCTCCCGGTGACGGCGATGATCTGGCTCCGACGCGGGCCGCAGCTGTCCGAAGGTGCCTGAATGCTGGAGGTGCCACAGGTCAACAAGCACCTCCAGCACCTCCAGCCCGTCCGGCGATTGAGGACGCGCACGCAGTGCGCCTCCGCCGCAGGCGGCGACAGACCCACGCCTTACGACGAGCCGCGTCCGATCTCTCAGGCAAAAGCCGCCGCAGGCACCGGCTTCTCCAGCGTCACCAGGACCAGCTTGCGGGTCACCTCTTCCGTGCCCGTCTGCGCGTAGCCCCACTTGCGGTACAGCCGCAGATTGCCCTCGTTGCGGTGGCCCGTCGCCAGCCGGAAGCGCCGCGCCGACCACTCGTCCGCGAGCCGGTCCTCGACCGCGCCCAGCAGGCGTCCGCCCAGCCCGTGCCGCTGCATCCGGGGGTGCACGATCAGGCCCGCGATGGACGCCGTGCCGTCCCCGTCGACCGTGCCGCGCACCGAGCCGACGACCTCGTCGCCGAGCCGGGCCACCAGCACACAGCCGCCGGCCAGCTCCGTGCGGAGCCCGTCGAGGGTCTGGGTGAGGGGTTCGATGGAATAGTCGCCGTAGAGCTCGGCCTCGCCCTGGTAACAGAGGTACTGGAGCTTGAGGATCTGCTCGGCATCGTCTTCGGTCGCCGCAGAGATGGTCACGCTCATGCCCATGTGCGCACGCCTCCCCTATGTCGGTTCGGTCCGCCCTGACAGGAGCCGTCGCGTGGAACGCCGCCTCCATGGCGCCGGCTGTCTAACGCTCCTTTCCCCCACGTTCAGGAGCCGCAACCTCCGCCGTGAGCATTCTGCGCAGACAACCAAGGCAACGGGAACGTACGGGCCCCAAAGATCCTTGTGAGATACCCAACTCACCTGCGATTTCCCGGTAGGTCGGGTCGTTGCGCGAGAGCAGGGCCCCCAGCAGCCCGGGGCATCTGCCGGGCAGGCGGCGTACGACGGCACGCAGCGCGCGGCTCTCCTCGGCGGCGAGCACCGCCTGCTCCACGCAGGACTCGCCGGCCGGTTCCTCCATGGTCGGGTCGTAGAGCACCTCACGGCGGGCCCGGCGGCGCGCGACGCGGGCCTCGGCCCGTACGGCCGCGCGCAGCCGCAGCGCGGAGACGGACCACCGGCCGCGAGCGGCGCGCCGGTCGCTCAGCAGCCGTACCCAGACGGACTGTTCGAGGTCGGCGGCCTCGATGCCCGCGGCCGGTGCCTCCGCCGCGCACTCGGCCGCCAGCAGCGGCCGCAGTGCGGTCAGAAGATCGTTCGGTGTCATGACGGGCGGGACGTGACCGGCCCGCCCGCCGGTTGCCACCAGGGCGCGCGCTCACCCTCGCGGGTGAGATCGCGCGCCGTGCTTACGGTTGACCGCCGCGCGCCGTCACTTGCGGAAGTCCGCCGCCGCGAGCGCCGCCGTGTCGCAGTTGTCGGAGAAGATCCCGTCGATGCCGGTGGCGAAGTACGCCTTGAACGCGCCGAAGGCGTCGCCGTAGGCGTTG
The DNA here is from genome assembly GCF_055558795.1 of Streptomyces sp. NPDC025618. NCBI lineage: Bacteria > Bacillati > Actinomycetota > Actinomycetes > Kitasatosporales > Streptomycetaceae > Streptomyces > Streptomyces sp. NPDC025618. Next base: position 155,022 of record NZ_JBVHLW010000010.1, read on the forward strand.
GGGTCCGTGCCGCGCCGGAAGTCGGCGGGCAGGAAGCTGTTCTCGTTGCGCATGGTGTAGGGGTGCAGGAAGAGGCCCTGCGCGTGCGCGTCGTGGACGAGGGTGGTCGGCTTCATGAGCCGGTCGTTCTTGTCGCGGGGGATGATCTGGTTCACCCACGGGCCGATGCCCTGCGCGAAGCCGGCGATCCACTTCAGGCCCTGGGGCGTGATGAGGTCCTTGACCGTGCGCGGGTCCTTGGCCTCGACGAAGTCCCAGGGGCGGGTGGGCAGGTCGTCGAGCAGCAGCACCTTCGGGCAGTCCACGCCCAGCCTGCCCAGCCGCTGGAGGCTGCTCGGCTCGAAGGACTGGAGGAAGGTGTGCCCGTTGCGGCCGGCCCGGCCGTAGCGACGCAGCAGCTTGGCCAGGCGCTCCTCCAGGCCGAGACCGGCCTTGCGGAAGTACGTGGGGTGCTTGGTCTCGACGTGCAGCCAGATCTTGCGCCCGCGCTTGCGGCCCTGCTCGTCGGCCCACTTGAGGACCTCTTCGAAGGTGGGCACGTCCCAGCGGCCGTCGTAGAGGGTGTTGTGCTGCCGGGTGCCCGGGATGCGCTCGATCGCCCGCAGCGTCTTGAGCTCGGCCAGCGTGAAGTCCTCGGTGAACCAGCCGGTGTGGGCCTCGCCGTCGACCGTCTTGGTCGTCTTGCGGGAGGCGAACTCCTTGCGCGTGGCGACATCGGTGGTGGCGGTGATGTCGTTCTCGTGCCGGCAGACCAGGTGCCCGTCCTTGGTGGGCACGACGTCCTGCTCGATGACGTCCGCGCCATTGGCGAGGGCGTACTCGTAGGAGCCGAAGGTGTGCTCGGGGCGGTAGCCGCAGGCGCCGCGGTGACCGACGACGACCGGTGTCGGCAGGTCCTTGTACGAGCCGGAGTCACCGTGCCCGCGCCCGTACGCCGCGGGAGTCCCGCCGGACGGTGTGCCCGGCCCGCGCTGCGCGGCGGCCGCCGTACCCGCCGTGCCGCCGAGGGCGACCGCCCCCGCTCCGAGGGCCGCCGCGGCCCCCAGAAGGGTGCGCCTGCCCGGCCGCTGCTCCTGCTCCATGAACACTCCTAGCGATGTGGTGCTTTCGGTGCCTGTCCGGCACCTGTGCGACGCGCCGATCGTAGGCACGTACGACTTTCCGATGGGAAGACGAAGGTCAAACAGGGTGCAAAGTCACGTCAACACTGCGTATCAGGTCGATGAACCCGGCGTGCGCGTCCGAGGTACCGGCGAGTATGGTCAGCCCTTGCGCTGGAGTGCGCCACCTCGACCACCACGACCGGAGGGCCCGTTGTCCCGCATCTTGCTCAAGGCGTTTCTCGGATTGCTCATGCGCGTCCTGTACCGCCCGAAGGTCGAGGGCGCGGAGCACATCGCCGAGAGCGGCCCGGTGATCCTGGCCGGCAGCCACGTCACCTTCGTCGACTCGCTCTTCCTCGCGCTGGTGGTCAAGCGCCAGGTGTTCTTCATCGGCAAGGACGAGTACGTCACGGGCAAGGGGATCAAGGGCCGGCTGATGGCCTGGTTCTTCGGCAGCTCCGGGATGATCCCGGTGGACCGCGACGGCGGTCACGGCGGCGTCGCCGCGCTGATGACCGGCCGCCGGATCCTGGACGAGGGCAAGGTCTTCGGGATCTACCCCGAGGGCACCCGCTCCCCCGACGGCCGCCTCTACCGCGGCCGGACCGGCATCGCCCGTCTCACGCTGATGACGGGCGCGCCGGTGGTGCCGTTCGCGATGCTCGGGATGGACAAGGTCCAGCCGGGCGGCAAGGGCAAGTTGCGCATCGCCCCGGTGACGATCCGCTTCGGCAAGCCGCTGGACTTCTCCCGCTACGAGGGCATGGACCGCGACCGCTACGTCCTGCGGGCCGTCACCGACGAGGTGATGACCGAGGTGATGGAGCTGTCGGGCCAGGAGTACGTCGACATGTACGCCACCAAGGCCCGGGAGGCCAAGGTCGCCTGACACGCCGTCACTCCTGACCCGGGATCCCCCTAGGCCCGGCCGAGGCACGCGGGCTGGAAGCCCGGGTCGGCCGGGCCCTTGCGTGCCAGGGCGTCGAGCACCCACTGGGCGACGACCGGGTCCTTGGTCGCCTGGTCGTGCATGAAGGGGTCGAGCGGGCACTTGTCCTGGAGCACGACGTTGGTGAGGTGCTCCGCGGGCCCGGTCAGCAGCGCGCTGGTGTAGGGGATGACGACCTCGTCGTGCCGGGTGGTGATCACCGTGTAGTCCGGACCGGCCGGGGTCTCGTCGCCCGCGTTCAGCTTCTTCATCAGGTCGGAGCCGACCTGCTGGTCCACGCAGGAGGGGCAGAAGGTCCAGCCCGCGGGGATCGCCAGCGGGTTCTTGGTGCCGTGGTTGGAGGGCACGATGCCGATGAGGTCGTCGACCTTGTCCGCGCCGCCCAGGAACTTGACGTAGTAGCGCGGCATCATGCCGCCCTGGCTGTGGCCGACGATGTCGACCTTGGCGGCACCCGTCGCGCCCCGCACGGCCTCGACGAAGTCCCGCAGCTCGGCGGCCGCCTGGGGGATCGGGTCGGTCTCCAGGTGCCCGTAGTTGAAGGCGAAGACGCAGTAGCCCGCCTCCTTCAGCTTCGGGGAGAGCGCCGCCCAGTTCTCGCCCATCAGCTTGAAGGTGCCGTTGACCAGCACCACGGGCTGGGGGTGGGCCGAATCCGGCTTGCACGACCAGTCGTTGGCGCCGCGCGGCGGGATGTCGAGGACGGAGGCGGAAGCGGGGGTCGCGAGCCCCGCGAGGCCGAGGGTCGCGGTGGCCGCGGCGGCGAGGAGGAGCCTGACAGTTCTGCGCAGACGCATGGGGGGTCCTTAAGCACGGGACTCTCGTCCGAACCATGTTCGACAATGTCGACCAGTGGACGAGATGGTTGCCTGCGCATAAGGATCACGTCAAGGGCAAATGTTTCCGGGAAATGTCACACGGGCCGAGGCTTGCCGCCCCGGCCCGTGTGCGATTTGCTGCTCAATTGAGCTTTGCCGCGCTCACGGCGCGGGACGAGACCGTCCGACCGTGGCCTAATGGCCTCCTGATCCCTCCTCCAGGCGCTGGCCGCGCAGCAGGAACCACGCCGCGGCCGCCGTCGCCAGCAGCACCGCCGCGCCGATCCCGGAGGCGATCCGCAGGCCCTCGACGAAGGCTTCCTGCGCCGAGGAGAGCAGGGCGTCGCCCGTCCCGCCCGGCAGCCCGGCCGCGGCCTCGACCGCGCCGCCCAGCGAGTCGTGGGCCTCGGCCGAGGCCCGGTCGGGCACCGCGGCCGGCGTGTGGAAGCCGCGGTAGACGCCGGTGACGATCGATCCGAGCAGGGCGATGCCGAGCGCCGCGCCCAGCTCGTACGCCGTCTCGGAGACCGCCGAGGCGGCGCCCGCCTGCTCCTTGGGGACGCTGGAGAGGATCACGTCGGCGGTGACGGTGAACGAGAAGCCCGCGCCGACGCCGACCACCAGCAGCACCGCGCCCAGCACCGGGTAGGCGGTGTCCGTGTGCAGCCAGGCGAGTACGGCGAGCGCGATGCCTATCGCCGCGAGGCCGCCCGCCACCACCGAGCGCACGGACCAGCGCCGGGCGGCCCGCCCGGCGAGCAGGCCCGCGGTCACCGCGCCCACGGCGGCGGGCAGTTCGGCGAGCCCGGCCTCCAGCGGGCTGCGACCCTGGACCAGTTGGAGGAACTGCGACAGGAAGAACACCAGCCCGGACAGGCCCAGGATGGTCAGCAGGTCGGCGAGCACCGCGCCGGAGAAGCCGCGGTGGTGGAAGAGCCGCATGTCCAGCAGCGGCTTGGGCAGCTTGAGCTGACGCCGCACGAACCACAGCATCACCAGCAGTCCCACGACCCCGGCCAGCAGGTAGTTCCAGCGGAAGCCGTACGCCGCCGCCTCCTTGACCGCGTAGACGACCGCCACGATGCCGACCATCGACAGGGCCACGCTGAGCAGGTCCCAGGGGCCGGGCGAGGGGTCCTTGGACTCGGGCAGCAGCTTGAGGCCGACGAGGACGAGGACGGCCATGACCGGCAGGTTGATCAGGAAGACCGAGCCCCACCAGAAGTTCTCCAGCAGGAAGCCGCCCACCACCGGGCCCACGGCCGCGCCGGCGGAGGCCATCGCGCCCCAGATGCCGATGGCGAGGCTGCGCTCCCTGGGGTCGTGGAAGAGATTGCGGATCAGGGCCAGGGTCGAGGGCATCAGGGTCGCACCCGCCACGCCCAGCAGGGCGCGGGCGGCGATCATCATCTCGGGGGTGCTCGCGTAGGCGTTGAGCACGGAGACACCGCCGAACGCCACCGCGCCCGTGAGCAGCAGCTTCTTACGGCCGATGCGGTCGCCGAGGCTGCCCATGGAGACGAGCAGGCCGGCGATGACGAAGGAGTAGATGTCACCGATCCACAGCAGCTGGGTGCCCGAGGGGCGCAGGTCCTCGCTGAGGAAGGGGGTGGCGAGGCCCAGCACGGTCGCGTCGACGGCGACCAGCAGGACGGCCAGGACGAGGACGGCCAGCGCGAGCCAGCGGCCGGGACGCGGCGCTTCCGGCGCGACGGGCTGCTGCGGGGTGATGGTGTGACCGGTCATGGTTTAACCCTCCGCTCCGCTCCGCCGAGCAGCAGCTCGGCGACCATGCGGGTGCGGTCCTTGGCCGCGACCCTACCCTCCTGCACGGCCCAGGCGCCGGAGCCGATCAGGCCGTAGAGCGCCTCGGTGAGCCAGGCGGGCGAGAGGTCGAGCCGGAAGGTGCCCTCTTCCTGGCCGCGCAGGAAGAGCGCGGTGACGCGGGCGTCCAGCCGGTTCCAGCCCTCGTTGACCCCGGCTTCGTAGAGCTGGTTCTCGGTGAAGAGGAAGGCCATCAGCCCGGCCGCCGGCTCGGTCCGCGCGATCAGGCGGCGGACCGCGTCGGCCGCGTCGCCCTCCTCGGTGCGGGCCTCGTCCAGGGCGTGCTCGAACTGGCGGATGCTGAGGTCCTCCAGCGCGCGCACGAGCGCGTCGCGCCCGGCGAAGTGGCGGTGGAGGGTGGCGCGGCTGATTCCCGCCGCCCGGGCGATCTCGTCCATGGACGCGGTCGCCTTGCGGGTGAGCAGCCCGGCGGCTGCTTCGAGCACGTGGTCCGGTTCGACACTCATGAGACGACCATAACCCGAATGAGACAGTCATGTCTCATTCGGGTGGTCGACGCCTCAGGATCGACGTGTGCGTCTAGCCGCGCTTGGCCTCGGCCCACTCGCGCTGGACCGCCAGATCCGCCTTGACCTCGCCCAGCTGCACCGCGACCGCCGAGGGGGCCGTGCCGCCCCGCCCGCTGCGCGAGGCGAGCGCGCCGGGCACGTCGAGGACCGTGCGGACCTCGGGGGTGAGGTGCGGGGAGATCGCGGCGAACTGCTCGTCCGTGAGCTGGTCGAGCTCGAGGCCGTGGGCCTCGCACTCCTTGACGCACTCCCCCGCGACCTCGTGCGCGACCCGGAACGGCACGCCCTGCTTGACCAGCCACTCCGCGATGTCGGTGGCCAGCGAGAAGCCCGCCGGGGCCAGCTCCTCCATCCGGGCGCGGTTGACCGTGAGGGTCGCCATCATCCCGGTGAAGGCCGGGAGCAGGATCTCCAGCTGGTCGCAGGAGTCGAAGACCGGCTCCTTGTCCTCCTGGAGGTCGCGGTTGTAGGCGAGCGGCAGCGCCTTGAGCGTCGCCAGCAGGCCGGTCAGATTGCCGATGAGCCGGCCGGACTTCCCCCGTGCGAGCTCGGCGATGTCGGGGTTCTTCTTCTGCGGCATGATCGAGGAGCCGGTGGAGAAGGCGTCGTGGAGGGTCACGAAGGAGAACTCCTTCGTGTTCCAGATGATCACTTCCTCGGCGATCCGCGACAGGTCCACGCCGATCATCGCCGTGATGAAGGCGAACTCCACGACGAAGTCCCGGGCGGCCGTCCCGTCGATGGAGTTGCCGGCCGAGCCGCGCTCGAAGCCCAGGTCGGCGGCGACCGCCTCCGGGTCCAGGCCGAGCGAGGAACCGGCGAGCGCCCCCGAGCCGTACGGCGAGACGGCCGTGCGCGTATCCCACTGCCGCAGCCGCTCGGCGTCCCGGCCGAGCGCCTGGACGTGGGCGAGCAGGTGGTGGGCGAAGAGCACGGGCTGGGCGTGCTGGAGGTGCGTGCGCCCCGGCATGGCGACGTCCGCGTGCGCCTCGGCCAGGCCGACCAGCGCCTCCTGGAGATCGGCGAGCAGCCCGCCGATGATCCGGGCGTGGTCCCGCAGATACATCCGGAAGAGCGTGGCGACCTGGTCGTTGCGGGACCGCCCGGCGCGCAGCTTGCCACCGAGGTCGGGGCCGAGCCGCTCCAGCAGGCCGCGCTCCAGGGCGGTGTGCACGTCCTCGTCGGCGATGGTGCCGGTGAAGGTGCCCGCCGCGACATCGGCCTCCAGCAGGCCGAGGCCGTCGATCATCCGCTGGAGCTCGTCGGCCGTCAGCAGACCGGCCTTGTGCAGCACGCGCGCGTGCGCGCGGGAGCCCGCGATGTCGTACGGGGCGAGGCGCCAGTCGAAGTGGACGGAGGCGGAGAGCTTGGCCAGTGCCTCGGCGGGTCCGTCCGCGAAGCGGCCGCCCCACAGCCGTACGTCGCCGCCGCTGTTGCCGTTGCTCACTTGCTGCTCCTCAAGGCTGGTGGTGTGCGGCCGCCCCCCCCCCCCCCCGGGGGGGGGGGGGGCCCTGTAAAGGACCCACCCAGTGGGCCTCGCACAAGCCCTC
>NZ_JBVHLW010000010.1:161805-180530 GCF_055558795.1 Streptomyces sp. NPDC025618
TTCCCTTTTTTTTTTTTTTTTTTTTTTTTTTTCTCGGAGGGGGGGGTTGTTCCCCCCCCCCCCCCCCCCCCGCGGCGGGGCCCCGGCTCCGTGCAAGGGCTCAACCGCTGGGCTCAGACCAGGTCACGCTTGGCGGCGATCTTCGACGAGAGGCCGAAGATCTCGATGAAGCCCTTGGAGAGCGACTGGTCGAAGGTGTCGCCGGTGTCGTAGGTGGCGAGGTTGAAGTCGTAGAGCGACTTCTCGGACTTCCGGCCGGTGACGACGGCCCGGCCGCCGTGCAGCGTCATCCGGATGTCGCCGGTGACGTGCTCGTTGGCCTCGGCGATGAAGCCGTCCAGCGCCCGCTTGAGGGGGGAGAACCACAGGCCGTCGTAGACCAGCTCGCTCCACCGCTGCTCGACCTGCCGCTTGTAGCGGGCCAGCTCGCGCTCGACGGTGACGGCCTCCAGCTCCTGGTGGGCGGTGATCAGCGCGATCGCGCCGGGCGCCTCGTAGATCTCCCGGGACTTGATGCCCACCAGCCGGTCCTCGACCATGTCGAGCCGGCCGACGCCGTGGGCACCGGCCCGCTCGTTGAGCTGCTGGATGGCCTGGAGCACGGTGACGGGCTTGCCGTCGATGGCGACCGGGACGCCCTGTTCGAAGGTGATGATCACCTCGTCGGCCTCCCGGGGGGTGGCCGGGTTCGCGGTGTAGTCGTAGACGTCCTCGATCGGGGCGTTCCAGATGTCCTCCAGGAAGCCGGTCTCCACGGCCCGCCCGAAGACGTTCTGGTCGATGGAGTACGGCGACTTCTTGGTGGTCGCGATCGGGAGCTGCTTCGCCTCGCAGAAGGCGATGGCCTTGTCCCGGGTCATGGCGTAGTCCCGGACGGGGGCGATGCAGGTGAGCTCCGGCGCGAGGGAGGAGATGCCCGCCTCGAACCGCACCTGGTCGTTGCCCTTGCCGGTGCAGCCGTGGGCGACGGTGCTCGCGCCGTGCTTCTTGGCGGCGGCGACGAGGTGCTTGACGATCGTCGGCCGGGAGAGCGCGGAGACCAGCGGATAGCGGTCCATGTAGAGGGCGTTGGCCTTGATCGCCGGGAGGCAGTACTCCTCGGCGAACTCGTCCTTGGCGTCGGCGACCTCCGCCTCCACCGCACCGCAGGCGAGCGCGCGCTTGCGGATGACGTCCAGGTCCTCGCCGCCCTGGCCGACGTCCACGGCAACGGCGATGACCTCGGCGCCCGTCACCTCGGCGATCCAGCCGATGGCGACGGAGGTGTCCAGGCCGCCGGAGTAGGCGAGTACGACGCGCTCGGTCACGGGTTTCTCCTTACGGTGCATGCGGTGATGGGTATAACTATGCACTGCTCCGTATGTTTCGTCAATAGCCGGTGGGCAAGGTGTCGAGAACGGCCGGACCCGGATTTGGATCACGGCGGCAAACAGGCTATTTTCTTCTTGCACGCCCCACCGGGAACACACCGGAGGGAAGCGGGCACCGGGACGTGGCGCAGCTTGGTAGCGCACTTGACTGGGGGTCAAGGGGTCGTGGGTTCAAATCCCGCCGTCCCGACACGTGACGAAGGGCTTCGGAGCCGGGAGAGATCCCGCTTCCGGAGCCCTTCGTCGTTGCCTGCCCGCCTTCTCCTCCCGCCCCCTCACACCACCCGCACGCCCCCGCGGAAGACCGCCGTCACCGCGTGCACGGCCGTGATGTCGGCGAGCGGGTCGCCGGTCACCGCGACGAGATCCGCGTCGTAGCCGGGGGCTATGCAGCCCTTGTGGCAGGCCACTCCGCACACGCGGGCCGCCGTCGAGGTCGCCGCGCGCAGCGCTTCCAGCGGGGTGAAGCCGAGGTCGGCCATCGCGGTGACGCTGTAGGGGTAGCCGCCGTGGGCCTTGGCCGGGGAGATCCCGGAGTCGCTGCCGCAGGCCATGATCACGCCTGCCTGCCGCATCTCCGCCAGCCCCGCGGCCAGGCCGGGCAGCCGCCGGGCGACCGGCTCCGGCGGCGGGCCGCCAGGCAGTGCGCCCAGGGTGAGGGAGGCGGCGACGCCCGCGCGGGCCATCTCGTCGATCACCCGGCGGTCGTGCTCCCCGCCGTCCTCGGTGACGAGGAAACAGCGCTCGACCGAGTCGAACCCGGCGGCCACCGCGTCGGCGATGCCGGACGCCGCGTGGGCGTGCGCGGTGATCGGCAGCTCGTGCCGGTGCGCCTCCCGTACGGCCGCGCGCAGCTCGGCGTGGCCGTACTGCGCGCGGCAGGGGTCGGAGCCGGGGGTCAGGTCGCCGCCGGTCACCATCACCTTCACCACGTCGACGCCGCGCTCCGCGCGCTCGCGCACCGCCGCGCACATCCCCTCCACGCCGGCGGCCTCGCCGCCGAGGAACCAGCAGTGCCCGCCGGGCGTGGTGACCGGCGGGCCCGAGGCCAGCACCCGTGGCCCGGCGGCGGGGTCCTTCGCGGTCTCGTCGCGGAGCCGCAGCGCGAGGTAGCCGCGGTCACCGAGGTCCCGTACGGTCGTCACGCTGGCCGCCAGCGCGGCCCGGCCCGCCGCCCGCATGCGCGCCAGCAGTTCCTCGTCGTCGGCGCTCCGCAGCCGCCCCACCACGTCGTCGCTCGCGTCGAAGGCCAGGTGGACGTGGGTGTCCACGAAGCCGGGCAGCAGCGTGGCCGCGCCGAGGTCGATCAGCTCGGCGCCGGCGGGCGCCCGGCCGCCCGCGCGGACGTCGACGACCCGCCCGCCCTCCACCAGCACCAGCGGCCGCTCCACGAGCTCCGGCCCGGCCCCGTCGAACAGCGTGCGCGCGCGCAAGGCGAGCATGGCTCCTCCTGTCAGGCTGATGGGTGCCCCACCATCAGCTTCCCTGCGGCAGCACGCCGTTACGCCGGACGCCGGCAAGATTTCCCCGGCCGGACACGAAGGAGCGCGGGCCGGCGGACCGGCCCGCGCTCCTTCACGTCAGCGCTCGCGTCAGCGTTCCTTCTGCGCCAGCCTCAACAGGTGGTCCGCCAGGGCCTGGCCGCCCTTGGGGTCCCGGCTGATGAGCATGACCGTGTCGTCGCCCGCGATGGTGCCGATGATCTCGTGGACGCCGGCCTGGTCGATGGCCGAGGCGAAGAACTGCGCGGCGCCGGGCGGGGTGCGCAGCACGACGAGGTTGGCGGACGCCTCCGCCGAGATCAGCAGCTCGCCCGCCAGGCGGCCCATGCGGGCCTCCGTCGCGGACTCCCCCAGCGGGGCGCGGGGGGTGCGGTCGCCGCCCTCGGAGGGGACCGCGTAGATCAGCTCGCCGCCGGTGTTGCGGATCTTCACGGCGCCCAGCTCGTCGAGATCCCGGGAGAGGGTCGCCTGGGTGACGGACAGTCCGTCGTCGGCGAGCAGCTTCGCGAGCTGGCTCTGCGACCGCACCGGCTGCCTGCCCAGGATGTCCACGATCCGCCGGTGGCGGGCGGTGCGGGTCTGCGGTACGGCCTGTCCGCCGTGGAACGGCTCGGCTTGCTGGGCCTCGGTCATCGTCTCGTCAGTCTCCGCATTCGTCGTTCCCTTGGCCCCCGTCGGCCGGTCGCACGTGTCGCCCCGTGTCAGGCACCGCCGCCGGCGGCGGTGTCCAGGACCCCGGGCAGGGCCCGGAGGAACGTTTCCACCTCATCTTCGGTGATGATCAGCGGTGGGGCCAGCCGCACCACGTCGGGTGCGATCGCGTTCACCAGGAGCCCGGTGTCCTGTGCCGCTTGCTGCACCTTCGGTGCGAGGGGCTCGGAAAGGACAATACCCAGCAGCAGGCCGGAGCCACGGACGTGGTCGACGAGGGGGTGCGCGAACGCAGCGATCCCGTCACGCAGCCGCTCCCCCGTGCGCTTCACCCGGTCCAGCACTCCTTCGGTCTGAAGGGTGTCCAGGACGGCCAGGGCGGCGGCGCAGGCGACGGGGTTGCCGCCGAAGGTCGAGCCGTGCTGACCGGGTGTCAGCAGGTCGGCGGCCGGGCCGAAGGCCAGGGTCGCGCCGATCGGCAGGCCGCCGCCGAGCCCCTTGGCGAGGGTGACCACATCGGGCTCGACGCCCTGCGCCTGGTGCTCGAACCAGTGCCCGGTGCGGCCGATACCTGTCTGGATCTCGTCCAGCACGAGGAGCGTCCCGGTGGCCCGGGTGATCTCGCGGGCGGCGGCCAGATAGCCCCGGGGCGGTACGACGACGCCGTTCTCGCCCTGGACCGGCTCCAGCACCACGAGCGCGGTGTCGGTGGTGACCGCGGCCCGGAGCGCCTCGGTGTCCCCGTACGGCACATGCGTGACGTCCCCCGGCAGCGGCAGGAACGGCTCCTGCTTGGCGGGCTGGCCGGTGAGGGCGAGGGCGCCCATGGTGCGGCCGTGGAAGCCGCCCGCGGCCGCGACCGTGTGCGTACGGCCCGTACGCCGTCCGATCTTGAACGCGGCCTCGACGGCCTCCGCGCCGGAGTTGGCGAAGTAGACGCGGCCGGGGCGGCCGGCGAGGCCGAGCAGACGCTCGGCGAGGGCGACGGTGGGCTCGGCGGTGAAGAGGTTGGAGACGTGGCCGAGGGTGGCGATCTGCTCGGACACCGCGCGCACGACGGCCGGGTGGGCGTGGCCGAGGGCGTTGACGGCGATCCCGCCGACGAGGTCGAGGTAGGCCCGGCCGTCGGCGTCCCAGACGGTGCTGCCCGCGCCGCGCACGAGCGGGACGCGGGGGGTGCCGTAGTTGTCCATCAGGGCGCCCTGCCAGCGCCGGGTGAGCTCGGCGTTGCTCATGCTTCCCTCTCCTGGGGCTCGTCGGGTACGACCATGGTGCCGATGCCCTCGTCGGTGAAGATCTCCAGCAGGATGGAGTGCTGGACCCGTCCGTCTATGACGCGGGCGGTGGTGACGCCGTTGCGCACGGCGTGCAGGCAGCCCTCCATCTTGGGGACCATGCCGCTGGTCAGCTCGGGCAGCAGCCGCTCCAGCTCGCTCGCGGTGAGCCGGCTGATGACCTCGTCGCTGTGGGGCCAGTCCTCGTAGAGGCCCTCGACGTCGGTGAGGACCATCAGCGTCTCGGCGCCGAGCGCGGCGGCGAGGGCCGCGGCGGCGGTGTCGGCGTTGACGTTGAAGACGTGGCCCTCCGCGTCCGCGGCGTCGGCGCTGCGGGCGATGGAGGAGATGACCGGGATCCGGCCGTCGTCGAGCAGGGCCTGGACGGCTCCGGTGTCGACGCCGGTGATCTCGCCGACCCGGCCGAGGTCCACGCGCTCGCCGTCGATCTCGGCGTAGTGCTTGGTGGCGGTCATGGTGTGGGCGTCCTCGCCGGTCATGCCGACGGCGAGCGGACCGTGCCGGTTGAGCAGGCCGACCAGTTCGCGCTGGACCTGTCCGGCGAGCACCATCCGTACGACGTCCATCGCCTCGGGCGTGGTGACCCGCAGGCCCGCCTTGAACTCCGAGGTGAGGCCCATCCGGTCGAGCTGGGCGCTGATCTGCGGGCCGCCGCCGTGCACGACGACGGGGCGCAGGCCCGCGTGACGCAGGAAGGCGACGTCCTGCGCGAAGGCCGACTTCAGCTCCTCGTCGACCATGGCGTTGCCGCCGAACTTGATGACGACGGTCTTGCCGTGATGCCGCGTCAGCCAGGGCAGCGCCTCGATGAGGGTGCGGGCCTTGGGCAGGGCGGTGTGCTTGCGGGTGCTCGTGGCGGCGGGCGTGGCGGGAGGGTTCATGAGGAGTACGCGCTGTTCTCGTGGACGTAGTCGGCGGTGAGGTCGTTGGTCCAGATGACCGCGCTCTCCTGGCCGGCGGACAGGTCGGCGGTGATCCGGATCTCGCGGTAGCGCATGTCGACGAGGTCGCGGTCCTCGCCCACGGAGCCGTTCTTGCAGACCCAGACGCCGTTGATCGCGACGTTCAGCCGGTCCGGGTCGAAGGCGGCGGCGGTGGTGCCGATGGCGGAGAGCACCCGGCCCCAGTTGGGGTCCTCGCCGTGGAGGGCGCACTTGAGGAGGTTGTTGCGGGCGATGGTGCGGCCGACCTCGACGGCGTCGGCCTCGGTGGCGGCGCCGACGACCTCGATGCGGATGTCCTTCGAGGCGCCCTCGGCGTCGCCGATGAGCTGGCGGGCGAGGTCGTCGCAGACGGTCCGCACGGCCTCGGCGAAGTCGTCGTGGGCGGGGACGACGCCGGAGGCACCCGAGGCGAGCAGCAGCACGGTGTCGTTGGTGGACATGCAGCCGTCGGAGTCGACCCGGTCGAAGGTGGTGCGGGTCGCGGCGCGCAGCGCCCGGTCGAGGCCGGCGGCGTCCACGTCGGCGTCGGTGGTGAGGACGACCAGCATCGTCGCGAGCCCCGGGGCGAGCATGCCCGCGCCCTTGGCCATGCCTCCGACGGTCCATCCTCCCCCGCCCTCGGCCACGGCCGTCTTGTGCACGGTGTCGGTGGTCTTGATGGCGATGGCGGCCTTCTCACCGCCGTGCGGGGAGAGCTCGGCGGCGGCCTTGCCGATGCCGGGGAGCAGCTTGTCCATGGGCAGCCGGACGCCGATGAGGCCGGTGGAGGCCACGGCGATCGCGGCGGCGTCGGTGCCCAGCACCTCGGCGGCCTTCTCGGCGGTGGCGTGGGTGTCCTGGAAGCCCTGCGGGCCGGTGCAGGCGTTGGCGCCGCCGGAGTTGAGGACGACCGCACGGACCCGCCCGCCCTTGAGCACCTGCTCGGACCACAGGACCGGGGCGGCCTTGACGCGGTTGGAGGTGAAGACTCCGGCAGCGGCCAGGCGGGGCCCGGTGTTGACGACGAGGGCGAGGTCGGCGCCGCCGCTCTCCTTGATCCCGGCGGCGATGCCCGCCGCCGTGAACCCCTGTGCTGCGGTCACGCTCACGCTGTCTTCTCCTTCTCCGTGCCGCCGTGGGGGCGGCTGCTGGTGACGTTCTCGGCGGTGCCGGCCGCCCGTTCGCAGGGCGCCGCTTTGGTGAGCAGGACGGCCAGAGCGCGGCGGATGTGGGCCGCCCCCGACCGGGCCGGGTGCCGCGGCCTCATGGCGCCACTCCCGTGGCGGGGAGCCCCAGCTCCTCGGGGAGCCCGAGGGCGATGTTCATGCTCTGCACCGCGCCGCCGGCGGTGCCCTTGGTGAGGTTGTCGATGGCGCAGACGACGACGATCCGGCCGGCCGCCGGGTCGTGGGCGACCTGGAGGAGCGCGGCGTTGGAGCCGAGGACCGCGGCGGTGGAGGGCCACTGCCCCTGGGGGAGGAGGTGGGCGAACGGCTCGTCGCGGAACGCCTTCTCGTACGCGGCCCGCATGCTCTCCGCCGTGACGCCGGGCCGGGCCTTGGCGCTGCACGTGGCGAGGATGCCGCGGGGCATGGGCGCGAGGGTGGGGGTGAAGGAGACGGTGACGGGCTCGCCCGCGGCCGCGGTGAGGTTCTGGATCATCTCCGGGGTGTGCCGGTGGCCGCCGCCGACGCCGTACGGGCTCATGGCGCCCATGACCTCGCTGCCGAGCAGGTGCGGCTTGGCGGCCTTGCCCGCGCCGGAGGTGCCGGAGGCGGCGACGATCACGGCCTCGGGCTCGGCGAGCCCGGCGGCGTAGGCGGGGTAGAGCGCGAGGGAGACGGCCGTCGGATAGCAGCCGGGCACCGCTATTCGCCTGCTGCCGCGCAGGGCCTCCCGCGCGCCGGGCAGCTCGGGCAGGCCGTAGGGCCAGGTGCCGGCGTGCGACGAGCCGTAGAACCGCTCCCACTGCCCCGCGTCCTTCAGCCGGAAGTCCGCGCCGCAGTCGACGACCAGCACCTCGTCACCGAGCTCGGCGGCGACGGCGGCGGACTGGCCGTGGGGCAGCGCGAGGAAGACGACGTCGTGCCCGGCGAGCGCCTCGGCGGAGGTCTCCTCCAGCACGCGCCCGGCGAGCGGCAGCAGGTGCGGCTGCACCGCGCCGAGCCGCTGTCCGGCGCTGGAGTGCGCGGTGAGGGCGCCGACGCGCACCTCGGGGTGCGCGAGCAGCAGGCGCAGCACCTCGCCGCCCGCGTACCCACTCGCTCCTGCCACTGCCGCACGGATTGCCATCGGGCCCCTCCTGGTCGATGGCATGACTATACGAAGTCTTGAAGTTTTATGCAATGGTCTCCCGGGGGCGGGCGGGAGCTCACGAGGAGGTGAGCGCAAGCCGCCGAACAGGCGCAAAATGGGCACGTGGGCGTCCGGCGTATGTCGGTGGACCGCCTCCTGGCGCAGCCGTCGGGCCGCGGACTGGTGGCGATCCCCCTCGTGCTGATCGTGGCGATCACCGTGGTGGACCTCCACTCCCCGACGGACGTCCACCTGGGCCCGCTGCTGGTCATCGCGCCCGCCCTCACCGCCTCCTTCGCCGGGCCGCGGCTGACCGCCCTGATCGGGGCACTGGCCGTCGCCGCCCAGGTCTTCATCGCCGCCTTCCACGGCGGGCTGACCACGACCAACCACGTGTCGCAGATCATCGCCCTGACCGTGCTCTCCGCCGTGGGGGTGTTCGTCTGCGCCCTGCGGGAACGGCGCGGGCGGGAGCTGAGCCGGATGCGGTCGGTGGCCGAGACGGCGCAGCTCGCCCTGCTGCGGCCGCCGCCGCGCCGGATCGGGCCGCTGCGGGTGGCCTGGCTCTATCTGGCCGCCGAGGA
The DNA here is from genome assembly GCF_055558795.1 of Streptomyces sp. NPDC025618. Taxonomy (NCBI): domain Bacteria; kingdom Bacillati; phylum Actinomycetota; class Actinomycetes; order Kitasatosporales; family Streptomycetaceae; genus Streptomyces; species Streptomyces sp. NPDC025618. Next base: position 170,426 of record NZ_JBVHLW010000010.1, read on the forward strand.
CGAGACCCGCATCGGTGGCGACCTCTTCGCCGTCGCCCGCGCCACCCACCCCGCGACCCGCGTGCTCATCGGCGACGTACGGGGCAAGGGCCTGGCCGCCATCGGCGAGGCGTCCGTGGTGCTGGGCGCGTTCCGCGAGGGCGCCCACCGCTACGCCACGCTGCCCGAGCTCGTCAGCGCCCTGGAGGAGAGCGTCTGCCGGGATCTGGAGGAGGTGGCCGACACCGCGCACGACCCGGGTGAGCACTTCGTCACCGCCCTCGTGCTCGACATCCCGGACGACGGCCCCGAGGCCGAGATGATCAGCTGCGGCCACCCGCCGCCCCTGCTGCTCCACGGCCACGAGGTGACGGCCCTGCACTCCGGCAGCCCCACACCCCCGCTGGGCATGTGCGGGCTGCCCGACCCGGCCCACCACGCCGACCCGTTCCTCTTCGCGCCCGGCGACACGCTCCTGCTCTACACCGACGGGGTCATCGAGGCCCGCTCACCGGCCGGGGACTTCTACCCCCTCGCCGAGCGGCTCGCCTCCTTCCCCGCCGCCGGCCCGGAGGCGCTGCTGCGCCACATCCACCGCGACCTGCTCGCGCACACCGGCGGCCGGCCCGGCGACGACACCGCCCTCCTGGCGATCGAGCGCACCCCCGACCGCCACCCCCGCCCGCCGCACGGGACGGACGGCGACGCCGGTTCCCACCACCACGGATATCCACCCGGACGGGCCGCGCGACCGTCATGATGTTGTCGGCCCCGACCACGGCCGCGTGAAAGCCCTCGACATCTCGCCATTTGCGCAAGCGCGTAACTGTAGGGTGCTGACGCTCCACGGCCCGGTCACGGGCCGTTCGACATGCCCGTTCTCCATGTCCCTTCTCCGAGCCGAGGGCCGTGACCGTGAACATCTCGCTCGCCGCCCGCCCCGTGAACCACAGCCGCCGGATGCGCCTGTGGGGCCACCTGTCGCCGCTGTGGCGCCTGGACTGGATCCTGCTCGGCGCCGTCGTGGCCCTGGGCTCGACCGGGGCGCTGCTGGCCTGGTCGGCCACCCGCTACCGCCAGGAGGCCCTGGGCGCCGACCCCGCCCTCTACCTCGAACGGCACCTGCTCAACCTGGCCCTCGGCCTGCTGCTGTGCGCCGCGGTCACCGCCGTCGACTACCGCAGGTCACGCGGCTACGCCCCCGTCCTCTACGGCGCGGCCGTGCTGTTCCTCTTCACCGTGCTGACCCCGCTGGCCAGCACGGTCAACGGCGCGCACTCCTGGATCGTGCTGGGCGGCGGCTTCTCGCTCCAGCCGTCGGAGTTCGTCAAACCGGCCGTGGTGGTGATGCTCGCGGCGCTGCTGACCGAGGCGCGCGAGGCCCACTGCGGCGAGGCCCCCCGCACCCGGCAGGTCGCGGCCTCCCTCGGCCTGGTCGCCGTCCCGGCGGCCGTCATCATGGCCAGCCACGAGCTGGGCACCAGCCTGGTGCTGGTCGCCATCACCGTGGGCCTGCTCTACGCCTCCGGCGTGCCGGGCCGCATCCTCGGCGTCCTCGGCGCGCTGGCCGCGGCGGCGGCCACCGCCGTCATCACCCTGCACCTGCTCAGCGCCTACCAGCTCAACCGCTTCGCGGCCTTCGCCGACCCGCACCTGGACCCCTCCGGCGTCGGCTACAACACCCAGCAGGCCCGGATCGCCATCGGCGCCGGCGGCCTGCTCGGACAGGGCCTCTTCCACGGCGACCAGACCAACGGCGGCTTCGTCCCCGAGCAGCAGACCGACTTCATCTTCACCGTCGCCGGCGAGGAACTCGGCTTCCTCGGCGCGGGCGCCGTGATCGCCCTGCTCGGCGTCGTCCTCTGGCGCGCCATGGCCATCGCCCGCCGCACCGAGGACATGTACGCCACGCTGCTGTGCGTGGGCATCGTCTGCTGGCTGGCCTTCCAGTCCTTCGAGAACATCGGCATGACCCTGGGGATCATGCCCGTCGCGGGCATCCCCCTGCCGCTGGTCTCCTACGGAGGCTCCTCGATGTTCGCCGTCTGCCTGGCCGTCGGACTGCTCCAGTCCGTCCAGCTCGTCACCACCCGGCCGCGCAGCCTCTGACGGCCCGGCCCGCCCGGAGGCGGACCCCTGTCGAGAGGGGGCCGGTCACGAGATATCTTGATGTCGAGCAATGTTACAGACGGACGTGGAGCGGAGCACCCGGTGACTGACTCGACCATCATCTATACGCACACCGACGAGGCCCCGGCCCTGGCGACGTACTCGTTCCTGCCCGTGGTCCAGGCGTACGCCTCGACGGCCGGTGTCACTGTGGAGACCCGTGACATCTCCCTGGCCGGGCGGATCATCGCCGGTTTCCCCGAGTACCTCGAAGAGGGCCAGCGGATCGAGGACGCCCTCGCCGAGCTCGGCGAGCTGGCCAAGACGCCCGGCGCGAACATCATCAAGCTGCCGAACATCTCGGCCTCGATCCCGCAGCTGAAGGCGGCCGTCGCCGAGCTCCAGCAGCAGGGCTACGCGCTGCCGGACTACCCGGACGACCCGAAGACCGACGAGGAGCGCGACATCCGCGCCCGCTACGACAAGGTCAAGGGCAGCGCCGTCAACCCCGTGCTGCGTGAGGGCAACTCCGACCGCCGCGCCCCCGCCTCGGTCAAGAACTACGCCAAGACGCACCCGCACCGCATGGGCGCGTGGACGGCCGACTCCAAGACCAACGTCGCGACCATGGGCGCCGACGACTTCCGCTCCACCGAGAAGTCCGCGGTCGTCCAGGCGGACGGCTCGCTGCGCATCGAGCTGGCGGGCGAGGACGGCAGCACCACCGTGCTGCGCGAGTCCGTCCCCGTCCTCGCGGGCGAGGTCGTGGACGCGTCGGTGATGCGCGCGGCCGCGCTGCGCACCTTCCTCACCGCGCAGATCGCCCGCGCCAAGGCCGAGGGTGTGCTGTTCTCCGTGCACCTGAAGGCCACGATGATGAAGGTCTCCGACCCGATCGTCTTCGGCCACGTGGTGCGCGCCTTCTTCCCGAAGACGTTCGCGGCGTACGGCGAGACGCTGGCCGCCGCCGGTCTGAGCCCGAACGACGGCCTCGGCGGCATCCTCAAGGGCCTGGACGCGCTGCCCGAGGGCGACGCGATCAAGGCGTCCTTCGACGCCGAGCTCGCCGAGGGCCCGGCCCTGGCGATGGTCGACTCCGACAAGGGCATCACCAACCTGCACGTCCCGAGCGACGTCATCGTCGACGCCTCCATGCCGGCGATGATCCGCACCTCCGGCCACATGTGGGGCCCGGACGGCCAGGAGGCCGACACCCTCGCCGTCCTCCCGGACAGCAGCTACTCCGGTGTCTACCAGGCCGTCATCGAGGACTGCCGCGCCAACGGCGCCTTCGACCCGTCGACCATGGGCTCGGTGCCCAACGTCGGTCTGATGGCGCAGAAGGCCGAGGAGTACGGCAGCCACGACAAGACCTTCGAGATCGCCGCCCCGGGCACGGTGCGGGTCGTCGACGGCGCGGGCAACGTCGTGCTGGAGCAGCCGGTCGCCGAGGGCGACATCTTCCGCATGTGCCAGGCCAAGGACGCCCCGATCCAGGACTGGGTCAAGCTCGCCGTCACCCGCGCCCGCGCGACCGGCGCCCCGGCCGTCTTCTGGCTCGACGAGAACCGCGCGCACGACGCGAAGCTCATCGAGAAGGTCCGCACCTACCTCGCCGAGCACGACACCGAGGGCCTGCGGATCGAGATCATGTCGCCGGTCGAGGCGACCAAGTTCTCCCTGGAGCGCATCCGCCGGGGCGAGGACACGATCTCGGTCACCGGCAACGTGCTGCGTGACTACCTCACGGACCTCTTCCCGATCCTCGAGCTGGGCACGAGCGCGAAGATGCTCTCGATCGTCCCGCTGATGAACGGCGGCGGCCTGTTCGAGACCGGTGCCGGCGGCTCCGCGCCCAAGCACGTCCAGCAGCTCGTCAAGGAGAACTACCTCCGCTGGGACAGCCTGGGCGAGTTCTTCGCGCTGGCGGCCAGCTTCGAGCACCTCGCCCAGACCACGGGCAACGCGCGCGCCCAGGTGCTCGCCGACACCCTGGACCGCGCGACCGCGACCTTCCTCGAGGAGGACAAGTCGCCGAGCCGACGCCTGGGTGGCATCGACAACCGCGGCAGCCACTTCTACCTGGCGCTGTACTGGGCGCAGGAGCTGGCCAAGCAGACCGACGACGCGCAGCTCGCGGAGGCGTTCACGGCCCTGGCCAAGTCGCTGACCGAGCAGGAGAGCACGATCGTCGACGAGCTCGTCGCGGTGCAGGGCAAGCCGGCCGACATCGGCGGCTACTACCAGCCTTCGGTGGAGAAGGCGGCGGCCGTCATGCGGCCGAGTGCCACGTTCAACGCGGCGCTCGCGATTCTCGGCTGATCCGGCCCTGAGCCGCTTCCGGACCGCCCTGGTCGGCCTCGCGCCGGCCGGGGCGGTTTCCTTTTACGCGGCCGCGCGGCTCCCTGCGGGCCGTCTGCCGCGGGGACGCCCTTCGGGCGTGTCCTCAAACGCCGGACGGGCTGAATTGTTGCCCGGAACGGGGCAGAACGGCACACCCGCACGGGCTGTTGAGGACACCGCCGCGCAGCGGTGGTACGGCACCGGAACCGGCCGCGCCTGCCGGCAACCCACCGGCCGCGCCTGCCGGTGACCCGCCGCGCCGGGCGTCGGGCGCGGGTTCTCGCGGAGCGTGTGCGGCGCGACCGCCACCCCGTGGCCAGGCGCTTCAGCCTGTCTCCGCTAGCCGGGCGTGCGGCGGGAGGTGAGGCCGCCTGTCGGCGCGATCCGGGCGGCGGAGGTGCCGCCCCCGGCCGGAGGGGCCCCGCGCCCCTGTTCGTACGTACGGAACGCCGCCCAGCAGATCAACAGCGCCGCCCCGAACACCGGCAGCCACAGCAGGCGGGCGAGTATCCAGCCCGGGCCGTCGGGGAGGGTGTGCAGGCCGGGCAGGGCGTCGCCCGTGAGCAGGCCCGTCGCGGAGACCGCCATCATCGCCGTCTGGTGCCAGAGGAAGATCGTCATCGCGGAGAGGTTCAACAGCGCCACGGCGGCCCAGGCGGCGGGCCGGGCGAGGGCCCGGCGCAGTGGGCCGAGGAGCAGCAGGGCCGCGCCGCTCTGGGCGAGGCCGAAGGTGACGGCCGCGAGGGTGGGCGGGCTGAGGTTGGATATCGCGGCGCCGGGGACCCCGACCATGGCCGCCGGGTAGCCCGCGAACAGCACGAGCAGGGCCGTGGTGGCGCCGCCGCCGAGCAGCAGCGCCCAGCCGGTCGCCCGGCCTCCGGCGCGGCCGCGCGCCCAGGCCGCGCCCAGGCAGTACGGGACCAGCCAGCCCGCCGCCACATTGATCCAGCCGAGCTGGGCGGGCCCGCCCAGGCCGAACCGGACGATGTCGACGAGCAGCACGACGGCGAGCGGCCACAGCGGGTGCAGCCTCGCGGCCGGCGGGGTCGCCGCCGTCAGCACGGCGAGGACCAGCAGGAACCACAGCGGCGACAGCACCAGCGTGCGCACGGTGTCCGGGCCGACCCCGGCGGCGAGCATCCCGCCCGTCGCCGCGGCCCACACCACCAGCAGGGGGACGACCGGCCGGAAGAGCCGGGCCAGCCGGGCGCGGAGCCACTGCTCGTATGTCTCTCCCCTGGCCACGGCCGAGGCGTGACTGCTCGCCCCCACCCGGCCGGCCACGAGGAAGAACACCGCGAGGGTCTGGGCCGCCCAGGAGACCGGCGCCAGGCCGGGCATGAACGCGAGCGGGCTGGCGGCGCGCACCGTACCGCTGTCGGCCACCAGGGCGGTCACCAGCCAGTGGCCGAGCACGACGCCGAGGATGGCGAAGGCACGCAGGGCGTCGACGGCGCGGTCGCGCGAGGGCGGGGTGGCGGCGTCGATCCGCCGGACGAGGTCACGCATGACGGCCCACCTCGGAAGGGAGCTCTCCGGAGACGATCCGGGCGATGTTCTTCAGGGCGGTGGAACCGGGCTTGAGGTAGTCGCTGTGGCCGCCGTCGCCCGCGTCGAAGACCCGGGCGCCGAACTCCGGGGAGACCGGGTCCGTACCGAAACCGACCGTGGCGAAGGGCAGGTCGAGCCGGACGTGCGGCACGTCGGCGATCCAGTCACCGGCGCCCCGGCCCGCCCAGACGGCGGCCCGGGTGCGCAGCGCGGCGACGTCGTCGGCACCGGTACCGGGGCTGCCGTAGAGGACGATGCCGTCGACGTCCAGGCCGGGGGCGGCCCGCCCGCAGACCACGGAGCCGTAGGAGTGGCACACCAGGGAGGTCCGGGCGGCGGGCTTGAGCGCGCCGAGCTGCCGCACGAAGGCGCGCAGCCCGGTCGCGGCGCTCTCGGCCCGCCCCGAGGTCAGCACGTCCGTGCTGATCGTTCCCGGCGTCCTGTAGCCGAGCCAGGCCACCACGGCGGCCCGGTCGCCCAGCTGCTGCCGGAGCGCCGTGGCGCCGGCGCGGAAGCGCTCGTACGTGTCGAGGCCGGTGTCCGAGCCCGGTACGAGGACGGCGACGCGGTCGGCCCGGGAGAGGTCGCCGAAGACCTCGACGGTGCGGCCGCCGTCGCGGCCGTCGAAAGAGAGGAAGTGGCGCGCCGGGTCCGCCATGGCGCGTAGCGCGGCGGCCCGCCTGCGGTCGCCGTGGCTGTCGGCCGCCTGTTCGGCGGCCTGGACGCCGCTGCGGGCGGCGGCGTACCGCTCGGCGAGCGCGTCCGGCGCCGCGGTCCGCAGCGGGGCGAGGGCGGCGGGGGCCGGTGCCGGTACGGCCGCGGGACGGGCCATGCCCGAGACGGGCAACGCCACCGAGGCGGCGACGAGCGCGGCGAGGAGGGTGCGGCGCAGTCGGCTGCGGGGCGGGCGGGGCGTCATGGCGGGGGCTTCCTTCCGTACCGGATGCCGGTCGTGCATCCGGCACGGAAGTTATGGACCGGCCCCCGTGGTCGGCGTCCCACCACGGAGCCCACTTCGGCGTAGCTCCCCGGTATGACGAGTACGGGGTCGCGAGAAGGGTGGGGCCATCCCTGACCCGCCCCGTGAATAGCCGGAATCTACAAAACCGGCGCCCGGGACTCCGTGGATCACCGCACCGGGCAGCTCACGTTCCCCTTGGCAGAGTGGCTGACGAGTCGATCTCCTCCCGCGATCTCCGCGTGCGAGGAGTTGTATCTCTACGACAAATGGGGGTTGCGTCATGAGTGCCGAGAACATGGACGTGGTGGTCACCGGCCTCGGGGCCACGACACCGCTGGGCGGGGACGTCCCCTCGACGTGGTCCGGGCTGCTGGCCGGGCGGTCGGGGATCAGCGCCATCGAGGAGGAGTGGGCGGCCGCCCTGCCGGTGCGGATCGCGGGCAGGCTCGCGGTCGAGCCGGCCGAGGTCCTGGATCGCGTGCAGGCCCGCCGCATGGACCGCTGCGAGCAGATCGCGCTCGTCGCGGCGCGCGAGGCGTGGGCGGACGCGGGCACGCCGGACGTCGATCCGGAGCGCCTGGCCGTGGTGATCGGTACGGGCACGGGAGGCGCCCTCACCCTGCTCGGCCAGGACGATGTCCTGGAGGCGTCCGGGGTGCGGAAGGTCTCCCCGCACACCGTCCCGATGCTGATGGCGAACGGCCCGGCGGCCTGGGTCAGCATCGAGCTGGGGGCGCGCGGCGGCGCGCACACCCCGGTCAGTGCCTGCGCGTCCGGGGCCGAGGCGATCGCGATGGGTCTGGACCTGATCCGGCTTGGCCGGGCCGACGTGGTGGTCGCGGGCGGTACGGAGGCGTGCGTCCACCCGCTGCCGCTGGCCGGGTTCGCGCAGGCCAAGGCCCATTCGACGCGCAACGACGACCCGCGGCGGGCGTCGCGGCCCTTCGACGTCGACCGGGACGGGTTCGTCATCGGCGAGGGAGCGGTCGTGTTCGTCCTGGAGCGCGCCGGATTCGCGGCCGCCCGCGCGGCCCGGCGGCACGCCCGCCTCGCCGGGGCCGGGGTGACCTCGGACGCCCACCACATCACCGCCGCGCACCCCGAGGGGCAGGTGCGCGCCATGCGGATGGCCCTGGCCGCGGCCAGGCTGTCGCCGCTGGAGATCGATCACGTGCACGCGCACGCGACATCCACGCCCCAGGGGGATCTGGTCGAGGCGGAGTCGGTCACCGAGGCCATCGGCACACACCCGGCCGTGACCGCGACCAAGTCGATGACCGGCCACCTCTTCGGCGCCGCCGGGGCGATGGGCGCGCTCGCCTCGGTCCTCGCCGTCCGCGAGGGGGTGATCCCCGCGACGCAGAACCTCGACACGCTGGACCCGGCCGTGAAGCTCGACGTGGTCACCGGCGCGCCGAGGCGGGGCACGGTGCGGGCGGCCCTGACGAACTCGTTCGGCTTCGGCGGCCACAACGCGTCACTCGTCTTCACCGCCGCTTCGTAGGCCGCTCGCCCGGGGCCGACGGCGCGGTCACGCCATCGGGTGGCCGCGCCGTCCGCTCCCGTCACCAGCCCGCGCCGGCCGGCTGCTTCGTGGTGACGTTGACGCGGTTGAAGAGGTTGGTCAGGCCGATCCACAGCGTCAGGCCGGCGAGCTGCCGCTCGTCGTAGTGCCGGGCGGCCTCGGCCCAGATGTCGTCCGGCACCGGGTCCGGGCGGTCGCTGAGCCGGGTCGCGCACTCGGCGAGGGCCAGCGCGGCGCGCTCTGCGTCGGTGAAATAGGGGGTGTCCCGCCAGGCCGCCACGGCGGCGAGCCGATCGTCGCTCTCTCCGGCCTTCCTGGCGTTCTTCACTCCCCCGTCGACGCAGTAGCCGCAGCCGTTGATCTGGCTGATCCGGAGGTGGACGAGGTCGAGCGTCGCGTCGGGCACACCGCCCTTCTTCGCCGCCTCCATCACACCGAGGATGGCGGGCAGGGCCTGGGGGATGACCGCTGCGGGGTTCTGCATCCGTGCTTCCATGACGCGTCTCCTGGTTGTCTCGCTGCTCTTGTCACACCGACGGCCTTTCATCCGTCAACGCACTGACGGATCGCGACGGGAGAATGTGACAGATGACGGAGAAAGAGCTGCTGGCCGAGCGTTTCGAGGCCCACCGCACCCACCTTCGCGCGGTGGCCTACCGGATGCTCGGCTCACTGAGCGAGGCCGACGACGCCGTGCAGGAGGCATGGCTGCGGCTCAGCCGCTCGGACGCCGACAGCGTCGAGAACCTCGGCGGCTGGCTGACCACGGTCGTCGGCCGCGTGTGCCTGGACATGCTGCGCTCCCGCAGGTCGCGCGGCGAGGAGCCGCTGGAGGCGCGGGTGCCCGACCCGATCGTCGACAGCCCGGACGGCATCGACCCCGAGCACCAGGCGCTGCTCGCCGACTCGGTCGGGCTCGCCCTGCTCGTCGTCCTGGAGACGCTGGCGCCCGCGGAGCGGCTCGCGTTCGTGCTGCACGACATGTTCGCCGTGCCGTTCGACGAGATCGCCCCGATGGTCGGCCGCACCCCGGCGGCGGCCCGCCAGCTGGCCAGCCGGGCGCGGCGGCGCGTGCGCGGGTCCGTACCCGCCCCCGACAGCGACCTCACCCGGCAGCGGCAGGTCGTGGACGCCTTCCTCACCGCCGCCCGCGGCGGCGACTTCGACGCGCTCGTCGCCGTGCTCCACCCGGACGTCGTCCTCCGCGCGGACACGGGTGCGGGGGCCCCGCAGGAGGTGCACGGCGCGGCGGCCGTCGCCGGCCAGGCCCTCATGTTCCAGCGCCTCTCCCACTTCGCCCGCCCGGCCCTTGTGAACGGCTCCATGGGCATCGTGACCGATGTGAACGGTGTCCCGATGGCGGTCATGGGCTTCACGATCGTGGACGGCAGGGTGCGGATGATCGACATCTTGGCGGATGCGGGGAGGTTGCGGGGGCTTTCGCTTTAGGGAGGGGCGGGGGGGGCGCCGCGCCTGCGGCGGGCTTTTTCCCCTACCCGCCCCTTCCCGGCTGCGTCTGATGTGCGGCTCCACCGCGTGGGGGCGTGCCCCAGACCCCCGGCTGCGGGTTTCGTTGCCGCCTGCGGCGGGAGCGCCCTGCGGGCGCGTCCTCAAGCGCCGGACGGGCTGAAAAGAAA
>NZ_JBVHLW010000011.1:0-78876 GCF_055558795.1 Streptomyces sp. NPDC025618
CGCGGTGCGGGCACCGTGCTTCGTATGGAGTGCCGTACCGACGCACCGCGTTCCAGAACCCCACCCTCCAGCCCCACCCCCTCCCACCGGAGAGCGAGTGCGGGCTGTATTTCAGCCCGTCCGGCGATTGAGGACAACGCGGCGAAGCCGCGTTGCTGGGGGCTGGGGGCTTGCCCCCGGTTTCGGGAAGGGGCGGGGCTGGGGAACAAACCAGCCCGTGAGGGCACCTCCCAGCGGTAGCTGAGGGAGCCTGAGGACGCGGCCGCAGGCCGCTCCCGCCGCAGGCGGCAACGGACCCGCCACCCAGAAGCCCGGGGCCGGCCCCCACGCAGCCCGGCCGCCAAGGTCGTTTCGCTCAGACCATTTGTGGTGCAAGCTGTTCCATAGAAGTAGTCGGTGAACGGAGGCGTGACCCATGACCGGGAGCAGCACCAAGGAGAAGGGCAGGGTGGGCCGGGGGCCCGACCCGCGGGCGGAACGCAACAGGGCGGCGGCGCTCGCCGCCGCGGGTGACCTGCTGATCGAGGGCGGCTGGGCCGAGGTGACGCATGTGTCCGTCGCCGCGCGCAGTGGTGTCGGACGGACGACGCTGTACCGGCACTGGCCGGAGCCGGCGCTGCTCATCCAGGAGCTCCTGGCCGACCTGTTCCAGGTGGAGCACGGCGCTCGCACGGCCGATCTGCGCCACGACCTGATCGGAGAACTGAACGCGTTCCTGGACGTGTTGTGCAACCCGAAGGGGGAGCGGGTGCTCCGGGTCATCATCGATCAGGCGCCCCTCGACCCCCGGTACGCGGCGGTCCTGGAGTCCTGCAGCCGCAAGGGGACGGGGATGCTGCGCGAGATCATCGACGAGGCCAAGTCCAGGGGGGAGATCGTCGGGAAGCTGGACACCGATGTGGCGGTCGACCGGCTCATCGGGCCGCTGGTCTTCCGGAGGCTGGTCGAGGGAGGCACCTTCGGCGAGGGCTATGTCCCCGAGCTGGTCGACGACTTCCTGAAGGCGCACGGATCGGCGGCCTGAGGCCGGGCGCCGGAACCTGAAGGCGCCGTTCCGTGATCTTGATTGGTTCTCCAGTGGAACACCTGCGGGGCACGAAGTGCCCCGCGAATCCTCGGGCATCATCTATGGAACATCTTGTGCCACGAAGTGGGGGGCGCAGGTGTTTCTTCGTGATGCCCGGGGGTGGGGGACGCCTCCGTCGGGCTGTCAGCTGCACGTTATTACCCGCTTTAGGCAAAAATGTTTGCTGATGGGAGTAAATCGTGAGCCAGCTCATGGACTGCGGTGTTCGTGGAGAAGTGCGTGTGCACCATGGGGCACGGCTGTACGGCAGGGAGGGGGAATTCGCGGAACTCTCCCGGCTGCTGCACCTGCCGGAAGTCCGGCTGCTGACCGTCACCGGGCCGGCGGGGGTGGGGAAGAGCGCGCTGGCGACGGCGGTGCTGGCCACCATCGTGCCGTCCGCCGCCGACGCGGTCGTCGGGGTGGACCTCGCCTCGACCGGCGATCCGCTGGCCGCCTGGCGCAAGGTCGCCTCGGGGCTCGGGATATCCGGCGCGGCCGTACCGACCCCGGACCGGATCGGGGCCTGGATCGGGGACCGCAGGGTGTTTCTCGCCCTGGACAACGGCGACTTGGTGGCACCACTGCTCGCCCCCGGCATCGGCGCCCTGCTGGGCCGCTGCCCCCGGCTGCGCGTCCTGCTCACCAGCCGCTCCTCCCTCAACGTCTACGCGGAACACCTCTTCCCCGTCGCGCCGTTGCCGGTGCGGCCGCACGGCCGGGGAACGGGCATCTCCGTCGCGGCGCGGCTGTTCCTGGACCGGGTCGGGGCGCACTACCGCAGGGACGTCCTCCAGGGCGGCGACCTGCGGAACATCAGCGAGATCTGTGAGGCGCTGGACGGCCTGCCGCTCGCCATCGAGGTGACGGCGCGGGCCGTCGGCACGATGGGCACGGCGGAGCTGCTCCAGGCGCTGCGGAGCGGGGAGTTCCCGTACCGCAGCCAATTACTCGATGTGCCCACCCGCCATCAGTCGGTCCCGGGGGCGCTCTCCTGGGGGGACCGGGCGCTGACCCCGGACGAGCGGTCCCTGATGCGGCGGCTGGCGGTCTGCGAGTCCTCGGTCGATCTGCTGACGGTGCAGTGCCTGGGGGGCCTCAGCCGGATGCAGGCCGCGGGTCGGCTGGACTCGCTCGTGCACAAGAGCCTGCTGGTGAGCGCGAAACGCGCGGGCGGCGAGCCGGAGTTCCGGATGCTCGCCGTGGTGCGCAGCCACTACCGCAAGCAGCTCGCGCGGTGCCCCGAGGAGTCGGCCGAGGCCCGCGCCCGGCACATGGACCACTACATACGGTTCGCCGCCGTCGCGAAGAGCGGGCTGCGCGCGGCCGACCGGCGGTCGCGCTGGCTGGACCTCGTCCTGACCCGGCTGCCGGACATCCGCACGGCCGTGCACGGACTACAGGCCAGAGGTGCCCATGCCGAAGTGCTGCGCCTCCTGCTCGCGCTCGACGACGCCCTGACCGTCCACCATCTGCTGCCCGAGGCGGCCGTGGTGCTGGAGCGTTCGCTCGCCGCGCTCCGGGCGGCCGGCCCGCGGGACGACGGGCTCACCCCGCTCCTGGCCGACGCGTTCAGGACGGCCGGACGCTGGGCGATGGTAGCCGGGGACCGGGAGCGTGCCGGCGAACTGCTCACCCGCGCCGGCGAGCTGTACGAACGCGCCGGGGTCCCCGGCGGCAGCGCCAAGGCCGCCGTGTTCCTGGGCGAGCTGGCGCGGCGGGCGGGCGACCTGCGCGGCGCGGTGGCCCTGGCGGAGGGCGCCGTGGCGACGCTCGACGCGCGGCGGGAGGTAAGAGGCGCCGCCGCCGCCCGGCGGCTGCTCGCGCTGGCCCTGGCCGGCCTGGGTGACGCCGGGGCGGAGGAGCCGCTGCTCCGGGCCCTCGACGATCTGTGCTCCCTCGACGATCCGTACGCCCGTGCCCTCGCGCTCGTCGACCTGGCCAGGGTCAGGCTGCTGCGGGGCCGGTGCGCGGCGGCGCACGGCGCGGTCCGCGAGGCGATGGAACTGCTTCTGCTGCACAGCGGAGGCCCCGCGGACGTGGTCCTGGCACTGGAGACCACGGCCCGGGCGGCGCCCGACCGGAGCGACGCCGAACGACAGCTCGTCCGGCAGGTGCTCGGAGCGGCCCGCGCGTTGCGCGAGCGGCACGGCGTGCCGCCGGGCGGCGACCCGGTGCCGGTGTCCGAGGGGGAACCGCCGGCCGGCTGCCTCTCGCTGGAGGCCGCGCTCACGCTCGCCCTGTCCGTGCCGTCCGCGCCCGAGGCCGCCGACGAGCCCGGGGCGGACGCCGTCCGCCCGGCCGGGCTCACGCCGCGCCAGTACCAGATCGCCGAGCTGGTGGCCGAAGGGATGACGAACCGTCAGATCGCCCGCACGCTCGAGCTGTCCGAGTGGACGGTGGTCAACCATCTGCGGCAGGTCATGAACAAGCTGGAGTGCCCGTCCCGGGTGCACGTGGCCCGCGTCATGCGGCAGCGGGCGGGCTGACGGAGCCGGGGAACGACGGCTGGGGCCGGGGCGACCCGATCCCACGGTTCCCCGGCCACCCGGCCACCCGGGGTCCGGTCCGGTCAGGGCGCCGACAGGCTGCCCGGCAGGGTGAAGACGACGTCCTCGGTGACGGTCGTGAGGGTGTCGATCCGCCCGTACCCCAGCTCGCCCAGGCGCGCGACCAGCTCCTCGACCAGCACCTCCGGGGCGCTGGCACCCGCGGTGACGCCGACCGAGTCCACGCCGGACAGCCATGACTCGTCGAGCTCGGACACGTCGTCGACCAGATGGGACCGCGCGCCGTGCCGGATCGCCACCTCGACCATCCGGACCGAGTTGCTGGAGTTCTCCGAGCCGACGACCAGGACGAGCTGGGACCGGGCCGCCAGCGCCTTGACCGCGTTCTGCCGGTTCTGGCTCGCGTAGCAGATGTCGTCCGTGCCCGGCCCGGTGATCCGGGGGAAGCGGCGGACGAGCTCCTCGGTGATCTCGCGGGTCTCGTCGAGCGACAGCGTGGTCTGCGTCAGATAGCTGACCGAGGCGCCGTCCTCCAGCTCCAGGGCCCTGGCGTCGTCGACGGTCTCCACCACGATGATGCGCTCCGGGGCCTCGCCGACCGTGCCCTCCACCTCCTCGTGCCGCGCGTGGCCGATGAGCAGGATGGTGTGGCCCGTGGCCGCGAAGCGCTTCGCCTCCTGGTGCACTTTGGACACCAGGGGGCAGGTCGCGTCGATGACGTCCAGCCGCCGGGCGGCGGAGTTCGCCCGTACCTCGGGGGACACGCCGTGCGCGGAGAAGACGCAGACCGCGCCCTCGGGGACGTCCTCCTCGGAGTCCACGAACACCGCTCCGCGCTGTGCCAGCCCGTTCACCACGTACTGGTTGTGGATGATCTGCTTGCGGACGTAGACCGGGGCACCGTGGATCTCGAGCGCCCGCTCGACCATGCCGATGGCGCGCCGCACGCCCGCGCAGAATCCCCGGGGCTCGGCCAGGACGATCCGTTTGCGGGTGGGTGCGGGGGTACTGATGGCGTTCACTGGCCACTCCCGGGGTTGGTGCGGTTGCGGACAAGGTGGCGAGGGCGGCTGTGGGAACGGCCGCGGGCGCGGCCCGTCGGCGGCGGTGCCGCGTCGGTGCGGGGCGGGGCGTCCAGGGCGAGGACGGCGCGCGCCATGGCGTCGGAGTCGGCCAGGGTGACCGAGTCGGCGCCGGGCCGGATGCCCGCGGCGGTCACCCAGTGCACGGCCTCGGTGGGCACCCCGAAGGCGAACCGCCGGGGGTGCGCGCGGCCGGAGGCGTCCACGACCCGGTAGGGGCGCCCGGTGACGGCCAGACCGCCGGTCTCGTAGCCGTCGCCGCGCGCGGACGGGATGCGGTACGGGCGGCATTGGCCGGTGGCGAGCAGATGGCGCAGCAGCGGGTCCGCCGTGCGGCGCAGATCCGTCTCCGGCAGCCTGGCCTCGATGAGCGCGCGGGCGTGGACGCGGGACGACGGGACGGCCGGCGACTCGGCGGCGAAGAGGCCCGAGGACCGGTCGGACCACACCCGCATGCGGGGGCCGACGATCCGGACGAGGCCCGCCTCGACCAGGGCGAGCAGTTCCTCGGTGCGCCGGGCGGGCGGGCCGATGGACAGATAGGCGTTGAGGGGGGTGTACCAGCCGTCGAGGTCGCGGCGGTGGGAATCGCCGTCCAGGCCGCCGTGGTCGACGGCGAGGCGTATCTCGTTGCGCAGGTCGCGCAGCAGATCCAGGGCCGCCTTGAGCGGATCGGTGACGTTTCCGGCCCGTGCCGCGGCGACGTCCGCGCGCAGATGGTCCGTCAGCCAGCCGTGGAAGTGCTCCGGTCCGCTGAACTCCAGGCCGCGGTAGGGCTGTTCGAGGGTGTGCCAGTCCCAGCGGTCGTGCGGGAGGAGGCCGAAGCGGCTCAGCAGGCGTTCCTGCTGTCCGTCCGCGTCCTCGGAGGCGAGATAGAGCTCGCGGAACTCATCGGCGTCCGCGCCCTGTCCGCGGGCCGTCAGCAGCGTCGTGTAGTAGACCGTCTCGACTTCTCTGGCGACGAGCGGCCACAGGTCCGTGCGGAAGTCCAGCCCCGCGCCGCCCGCCGTCTGGGCCCGCAGCTTGGCGATCAGTTCGGCGGTGAGCAGCCGGGGGGCGCACCGGCCCGAGGCGCCCTTCTCGTTCTCGCCGCGCGCGTGGTAGGGCACCCCGCGCCGGGATCCGGCCAGCAGCCGGGGCTCTTGGCCGGAGGGCAGATAGACCAGCCGCCCCGCTCTCCGTACGAAGCGGCCGCCGCGGCCGCTGGTCAACAGGGCCATATGATCGAAGAAGTTGAGTCCGAGGCCGCGCAGCAGCACGGGCTCGCCGGGGGCGACGGCGGTGAGGTCGACGTCGGCGGGGTTGGCGGGCGGCAGGTACGTGAGGCCGTGCCCGGCGGCGAACGCGCCGAACGCGGCCTCCGTCTTCGAGGGCTGGAGCGGCAGGTGGCCCTGGGCCAGGACGACCGCGTGCAGTCCGGTGATCCGGGTGCCGTCGTCGAGGGTCACGGTCTGGGTGCCCGCGGGGCCGTCGTCGAGTGCCACGGCCGTTCGCCGGTGCACATGGACGGCGACGCCCGCCGGGGCGTGGGCCGACACGCGGTGGAACACCCAGTCCAGATAGGCGCCGTACAGGGCGCGGGTGGGATAGGAGTCGGGGCCCAGCGACCGGGCCTCCGCGAGGACGGGCGCGTCGTGCGGCCCGGCCTGTCCGTCCGCGTACCGCGCCAGGCGCCGCGCCCATGCGTACAGGCTCGGGCCGCTCTCCCGGGGGCCCGCCATCCCGACGCTCTCGTCGGTGAAGACGGTGACCTGGCAGGCCACGGTGTTCATCAGCAGATCGCGGGGCTGGCCGGTCCGCCAGACGCGGCCGGGGCCGGGCGCGTAGGGGTCGACGACGTGCACGGCGAGGGGGCGGGGCGCCGCCGGGAGCCGGGCGTTGGCGCAGATGCGCTCCAGGGCGGAGAGGCCGCGGGGGCCCGCCCCGATGAGGCACAGGTCCAGGCGTGTGCCGCTCATGTCAGGTCTCCATTCCCCGAACCCCTTATCGCTGGGATCAGGTGTCATCAGGACCGGGATCAGGACGGATTCTGCCGGTCCGGCCGAGGGCCCATAAGCGGCTGATTATTGCTAGCCCTCCGGGCGGAACTTGTCAGGCGGCTTGCCATGGCCGTGCGCCCGGTTCGTTCCCTAATTTGGTGAACTCTTTCAGCGGTGAGCCCCCTTGGCATTCCGAGCCATTGCCGGCTCACGAAAGTCATTCCTGATGGGGAGTGCTGAAAATGCGGTTCCGTAAACATCCGACAAACCTGGGAGTGCTGTTCGACTGGCACGCGGAGGCGGATCGCCAGACCGTCGCCTGCCTCGACCGGCCCTTCGACATCGCCCCGGACCGGGGGACACGCCTGTCGGCCGGGCAACTCGCCGACATCGTGCGGGACTTCTCCGCCCGGCTGTACGCGGCCGGGGCGCGGCGCGGGGACAGGGTGGCCATCGTCAAGGACAACCATCTGGACATGACGCTGGCCGCCGCGGCGGCGGCCCGGTTCGGCGCGGTTCCCGCGACGATCTCCGCCGTCAACACGCCCGAGGCGCACCGGGTGATGATCGACCGGCTCGCCCCGACGGTCCTGGTCGTCTCGCCGGGGCCGCTCGCCCGCGCCGCCGCCGCCGGCGTCGAACTGGCGGGCCCCGGCACACGGGTGGTGGTGCTGGGCGAGCTCGGCGAGGGCGCGCCGCCCGGCGCGCTGACCCTGGCCGATCTGGACGGGGCGCGGGCGCCGTCCGTGCGCCTGGCCGGCCGGGACGACCCGATGCTCATCATGCACAGCTCGGGGACGACGGGGGTACCCAAGCTGGTCGTCCACTCCGCCGGGACGATGCTCGGCGGGATCGCCCGGATGGAGCGGATCCGCTTCCCCGTGCTGGCGAGCAAGCACCGGGACGTGGCCGCCACATCGGTCTCCTTCGCCCACGGCAGGATCGTCTCCTGGGTGCTGGGGCAGTTCGTGCTGGCCCCCGAGAAGATCGTGATCATTTCGCGGCACGGCACCGATGTCGCCGAGCGGATGCTCGACGAGCACCGGCCGACCACGCTGGAGGCATGCCCCAACATCTTCCAGAAGTGGGAGGAACTGGCCCTCGCCAGGCCGGAGCTGTTCCGCCGGGTCCGGCTGTACGTGGGCACCTTCGACGCGGTGCACCCGCGTACGGTCCGCACGTTCCTGGGGGCGTCCGGCAGGCGTTTCCCGGTGTGGCTCCAGGGCTGGGGCCAGAGCGAGGTGGGGCCGGTGTGCTTCACGCTGTTCACCCGCGGCCGGATGCGGTCCCGGCGCGCCGGGACCGCCGTGACCAGCGACATCGGCTGGCCGTCCCCGGGCTTCAACAAGGTGCGCGTCGTCGACGTGGAGACCGGCCGCCCGGTGCCCCGGGACAGGCCCGGCATCATGATGGTCGCCACCAAGGCGCGCTGCCTGGACTACCTCGGGGAGTCCGACCGCTGGCGGGACAAGGCCCGTGGCACCTGGTGGAACACCGGCGACGTCGGCGAGGCCGGGCGGTTCGGGCGGCTGCGGCTGGTCGACCGCGAAGTGGACACCATCCCCGGCACGAGCGGCATCGAGCTGGAGAGCGTCCTGCTGGACCGGCTGCCCCGGGTGTCCGACGTGACCGTCCTCGGCGTGCCCGGCGAACTGCCCGTGCCCGTCCTGTGCACGGCCGACGGACGGCTGGACCCGGACGAGTGGCGTGCCGCCTGCGAGGGTCTGCCACCGCTCGGTGAGCCGCGGCTCGTCGCGTTCGAGGACGTGCCCCGCACGGCCACCTGGAAGGTACGCCGCCACGACCTGCGCGAGCAGGTGCTCGGCACCAAGGAGTCCCTCGGCACCGGCCGTTGGACCTGACCGTCTCCCCGCGCTCCCGGAGCCGCGCGGCTCCGGGAGCGCGGCCGTTCTCCGGGAGGTACAGCAGTGACCGACATCGACATCGCCGTGATCGGCGCCGGCATCGCCGGACTGACCACCGCCTACCGGCTGGCCAGGGAGGGCCACCGGGTCGAGGTGTTCGAGGCCGCGGACGAGCCCGGCGGGCGCATGCGCTCCGCCCGCGTCGACGGCTACACGATCGACTGCGGGGCCGAGACGATCGCCCCGAACGGCTACCCGGCCACCTGGGAGTTCATCCGGGAGCTGGGCCTGGAGCGGGACGGTGCGCTGCACCGCATCCAGCACCCCGTGGGCCTGTGGCGCGAGGGCCGTACCCACCCCTGGGTGGGGCATCCGAAGTCGCTGCTGAGCGGTGCCGGGATGTCCTGGCGGGGGCGGCTCCAGCTGGTGCGGATGATGGCGGCGGGCGGCCGGCGTGCGGGCCGGGTCGACCCCGACCGGCCGGAGGACTCCCCCTACGGTGAGCTGACGCTCGCCGGGTACGGTGCCCGTCACGGCGGGGAGCTGGTCGACCGGTGCCTGGGCCCGGTGGCGTCCGCGGCCTTCGGCTGGCGGCCCGAGCGCAGTGCCGTGGCCCCGCTGCTGGCCATCATGCAGGGCACCAGGGGCATCTACCACTGGCAGACCTACCGGGACGGCCAGGACACCATGGCCCGGGCCCTCGCCGAGCGGCTGAAGGTGCACCTGTCCAGGCCCGTGGCCCGGGTGGAGCGCGACGGCAGGGGCGCGCGGCTGGCGTTCGCGGACGGCACCGAACTGACCGCCCGCGCGGCCGTGCTCACGCTGCCGTCGCCGGACGTGGCCTCGGTGCGCCCGGATCTGCCGGAGGAGGAGCGGGCCTTCCTGGAGGCGTCGACGTTCACCTCCATGATCCGGGTGGCCGTGATGCTGGACCGGCCGCTGGAGCCCCGGCGCGGCGGATCGCAGCCGCGCCTGTACGCGTTCGTGATGGCGGCGGGCGAGGACTCGCTGCTGTCCGGTGGCACGGTCGAGCACAACAAGTGCTCGCACCGTGTGCCCGCCGGGCGCGGCCTGGTCACCCTGCTCGTCTCGCCGCGCAGGGCCCGCGAGGTCTACGACCTGCCCGACGACCAGGTCCTGGAACGGGCGCTCGACGAGAGCGAGCGCTTCATCGACGGTATGCGGGCGGCGTATGTGGGCCACCGGGTGATCCGCTGGCGGCACGGCCTGCCGGAGGCGCCGCCCGCCGCGCTGGCCCTGCGCAAGGCGTTCGTCTCCAGGGCCGCCCAGCCCGTCGAGTACGCCGGGGACTGGCTGTATCTGCGGCCGAGCAGTGAGGCGGCGGTCGCCTCCTCCGCCCTCGCGGTGGAGCGCGTGCACGCCTGGCTCGCCGGCAACTGACGCCGCGCGCAGGGGGCCCGTACACCGGTCGGTGTACGGGCCCCCTCCCGCTGTGAGCCGGGGGAACTCACAGCCGGCTGGTGGCGGCGCCGGTGTCCACCCGCGCCGCGGCGACGGGGACGGGGGTCTGCGCCGTGCCCTCCTCGCTGATGCCGTAGCGGGCGTGGAAGCGGCGCAGCGGGCCGGGTGCCCACCAGCCGCGGTCGCCCAGCAGTCGCATGGCGGCCGGGAGCAGGATGCCCCGGATGAGCGTGGCGTCCAGCAGGATGGCCAGGGGCAGGCCCAGGCCGAGCGCCTTCAGGTAACTGATCCCGGAGGTGATCATCACGATGAAGACCAGGGACAGCAGGACGGCCGCGTAGGTGACCACCTTGCCGACACGCTCCAGGCCCGTCGCCACGGCCAGTTGGTTGTCCCCGGTGCGGTCGTACTCCTCCTTGACGCGGGACAGGATGAACACCGCGTAGTCCATCGACAGGCCGAAGCCGATCGCGGCGACCAGGATGGGGGTGGTCCAGGTGATGGCGCCGGTGTTGATGAAGTCGCCGACCAGGCCGCGCAGATGGCCGTCCTGGAAGACGTAGACCAGCGAACCGAAGGTGGCGCTGAGGCTCAGCGCGCTCAGCAGCATCGCCAGGAGCGGCAGCAGGAGGCTTCCGGTGAGCAGGAACAGCAGGATGTACGTGCCGAGTCCGACGATGCCCAGGGCGTAGGGGAGCTTGTCCTTGAGGATGTCGAAGGTGTCGACGGAGATGGCGGGCTGGCCGCCGACGGTGACCGGGAAGGGCGAGCCGGTGTCGCGGACGTGGGTGACGATGTCCTTGCCGGCGGTCGACAGCCCGTCCACCGCCGGGACCACCGACAGGTAGGTGGAGCCGTCGCTCGCGAAGCGCCGGGAGGCGTCGGTCGCGGGGGCGACCTGCTTGCCGTCGGCGTACGAGCCGGTCAGCGCGTCGACCCGGGCGACGTCGGGCAGGCCCGAGAGTTTCGTGGCGTAGGCGGCGATGTCGCCGGTGCGCCCCGCGGGCGAGCCGATGCCGCGGCCGACGACCTGGATCGCCTGGGCCTCACGGCTGTTGAAGTCCTGCTGCACGGACTTGGCCACCTGGGCCGACTGGGCGCTCTTCGGCAGGATCTGCTCGTCCGGCAGCCGCATGTTGAGGTCGACGGCCGGTGAGGCCAGGAACGCCATGACCGCGAGGACCCCGATGGCGAGCGGCACGGGGCGCCGCATGACGACGACCGCCAGCCGGTGCCAGAAGCCCTGGCCCTCCTCGGCGGCCGGGCGCGGCTTGCGCCGGATCAGGCGCAGTCTGTCGATGCGGGGGCCGGCCCAGGCCAGCAGCGCGGGCACGATGACCAGCGTGGCGACCGCGGCGACCAGGGTGGTCAGCGTGCCGCCCACGGCGATCGACTGGAACATGCCGAACGGAATGACCATCAGGGACAGGAACGCGATGGCCAGGGTGACCGCGGAGAACGTCACGGTGCGGCCGACGGTGCGCATGGTGGCCCGGATGGCCTCCGAGGTCTGCCCGCCGTTCTTCCCCAGTTCCTCGCGGTAGCGGGTGATGAACAGCAGGCTGTAGTCGATCGCGAGGCCGAGGCCGAGGAAGGTGGTGATGTTCATGAGCAGGTTGTTCGCGTCGAACACGAAGGTCAGCGCGAACAACAGCCCGAAGACCAGCATCAGCGTGCCGAGGGCGACCGCGAGCGGGAGGAACGCAGCCACCAGCGAACCGAAGATGATCACGAGGACGATGAGCACCAGCGGGAAGACCATGCCCTCGGCGCGCCCGGCGTCCTTGGCGGCCTGCTGGGTGTTCTCGTAGTTCATCAGGGCCAGGCCGCCGAGCTTGACGTCCAGGCCGTCGACCGTGCCGGTGTACTCGTCCTTCAGGTCCTTGACGCGGTCGTTGACCGTGTCGAAGTCGCCGAGGATGGTGCCGCTGACCAGCGCCTGGTTTCCCGACGCGCCGCGCAGCGAGGGCGACTTGCCAGCCGACCAGTACGAGGTCACATTACTGAGGTCCTTGTTCTCCTGGAGCCGCCGGGTCAGCTTGAGCCCGGCCTCGGTGACGGCGGGGTCGTCGACGCCGCGGTCGGCCTTGACCAGGATGGTCAGATTGGTCCGGCCCTGCTTGAAGTCCTTCTCCAGGGCGGCCTGGGTCCTGGCGGACTCGGTGCCGTTGTTCTCGTAACCGCCCATGGTCAGACGGCCGTTGAGCCCCATGGAACCGCCGCCCACGCAGAGGACGATGACCAGCACGGCCAACAAGATCTTCTTTGGCCGGGGAAGGATCAGCCTCGCTAGCCTGTCGAGCATGTCGGTAATCTCCTGTCAGGCGGCGCGCCGTCAGGGGTGATGCGCGCTCACATTTTATGGAACAGGGTGTTTCAGAGTTGTGGGACAGTCTGCACCGAAGTTGGTTCCGGTGCAAGGTGTTTCATAGCTGCGCCGGTCACCACGTGTGCAGGGCCAGCAGGTTGGCGGCCACCAGGACGGGCACGCCCCAGCGGTGCAGCTTCATACCGAGGACACGGGCGACCAGGACATCGCCGCGCACGAGCCCCGCGTGCGCCTGACGCGCCCGTACGGCCCACAGCGGCAGCGCGAGCGCCGCGAACCACACCGGTACGGCATCCAGGGCGATGGCCGCCACGAGCGCGGCGGGCTCCAGCAGATGGATCGCCGCGACGATCCGCCGGTAACCGGCGGCCGAGCTGAGCGTGGCCAGGTTCCGGCGGCCGGCGAGCCGGTCCCCCTCGACGTCGTTCATGTTGGAGTAGAGCGACACGAGCAGGCTCCACAGCCCGACGAGGCATGTCTCCAGGACGACCAGGCCGGTCACCTCGCCGGTCAGCAGCACATAGGGGACGAGCACGGCGAGGCCCGGAGTGAGCAGGATCAGCTCCTGCCCGCCGCGGTAGCTGATCTTGAGTCCGTAGGAGTACTGCACATTGCTGGCGAGCACCGCCGCCAGCGTCACGCACGCCCACAGCGGCCGCTCCGGCGCCACGGCCAGGGCGATCCCCCAGAAGACCGCGCCCCACACGGCCGCGCCCCAGCCGAACAGCTCGGCCTGGCGCACCGTCAGCGCACCGCTCAGCAGTGGCTTGCGTGAACGGTCCCGCAGCGCCCCGTCCTCGGGAGAGTAGTTGCGCGCGTCACTGCCGTCCCGGATGCCGGTCACGTCGTCGAGGGCGACCGTGGCGGCCACCACGCCGACATAGCCGGCCGTGTGGAGCAGCAGGACCGACCAGGTGCGGCCGTCCCACAGGAGCGGACCGGGCAACGCCGTCCAGACGACGAAGGCGGCCAAGTAGTAGTCGTAGAAGGAGAGTTTTCCCAGCTTCGCGTAGACCCTCAGACGCCCCGTGACGCCTGCCGGTGACACCGTGCTGACCGCGGACATCGATCGGCCGCCTTTCGTCGTGGAGGAGGGCGGGCGGCTCAGAGCGGCCTGCGCCCGTAGGTGGAGATGAGCACCTGCGACAGCCAGCGGTGCGCAGGATCGGCCATCTCGCGCAGCGCCTCGTCGATACGGGCACCGTCCACGAGGCCCTCGGCGACGAGGCGCGGGCGCAGGAACTCCAGCCACAGCTGGTAGTGCCTGGCCTGCTCAGAACCGCCGTGCACCAGCACCGCGCGGCCCTCCGCCGAGACGTCCTCGAGCCCCGCCTCCAACACGGCCTCGAGATCGAAGTGGCCGCCCCTCGGCTCGTGGCCCGAGCGGCGCATCAGCCCGTAGCCGGCCACGCGGATGTCCTGGAGGAAGTCCTCCGAGACCGAACTGCGGAACAGCGTCAGGGAGTCGGTGTCCTCCAGGAAGAGCGTTCCGCCCGGCTTCAGCGCGCGGACCAGGGCGGCGACCGCCGCGGGCCGGTCCTCGAGGTGCTGGACGACCATCCGGGAGTGGACCAGGTCGAAGGAGGCGGCGGGGAGCTCGTCGTGACGGATGTCGGTCCTGACGACCTCGACGTGGGGCGCCTCGATCCAGCCCAGCCGGTCGGTCGCCAGGTCGGCCGCGACCACCCGGCCGGACGGACCGACACGCCCTCCGAGCCAGTGGGCGACGGACCCGGACCCCGCGCCCACCTCGAGCACCGACCAGCCCTCGGCGACGCCCAGCCGTTCCAGGCGCTCGACCGTACCCGGGTCCCACAGCGCCTCGTTGGTGCGCAGCCGCTCCGTCTCCCGCTCCCACGCCGGATCGAAAACGTACTCCTTGACGTCACCGGCCGGAATCGCGTCAGCTGTCATGGAAACCTCTCCCTCTGTCATGGAGACCTCTCCCTCGAGAATCTCGCCACCGGGAAATCGCGCTCCCACGCTAGGAAGCCGACAGGCCCACCGGCTATGGCAATTGAGTGCGCCGGAGGCAGGGGCACAGACAGATATCTGCTAAGGACCGGCAGGCCCCTCGCGGCCTAGCGTGAGCCCTCCAAAACCAGTGAATTACGGGAGGAGCTCCCGGTGTTGCACACACTGCTTGTCGGGCTCGGACGATCGGGGCGGGAACTCCACCTGCCCGTGTTGCGCAGGCTGCGCGAGGAGGCCGCCGCGCCGGGCGCGCGGAGCCTCTTCGCGCCGGACGACCCCCTGGGCTACGACATCCTGCCGACGCCACCCGTCCCCGGGCTACTGACCGTGCCCTCGCTCGCCCAGGCCCGCGCACGGCTGGACCCCGCCGTCACCGTCGTCCACCTCTGCAGCCCGCCGACACAGCGCGTCGAGGTCCTGCGGGAACTGGCCCGGCTCGGCTTCCGCTCCTTCCTGGTGGAGAAGCCGATCGGCACCGACAGCGCCGTCGTCGACGCCATGCGCCTGCTGCGGCACGAGTACGGCCTGCGGCTCGCGGTGGTCGCGCCCTGGCTGCACAGCACGCTCACCGAACGGCTGGAGCGGCTCGTCCGCTCGGGCAGCCTGGGCCGGCTCCGCCACATCACCGTGCGCCAGAACAAACCGAGGCTGCGCAGATCGCTCAGCACCCCGAGCCATCCGACGGCCTTCGACGTCGAACTCCCGCACTCCGTCGGCGTGGTGCTGCGCCTCGCCGGTGCTGGCCGTGTGACGGCGGCGTCCTGCACCGACGCGAGGGTGGGCGGCGCCGTGGTGCCGAGGATGGGCGCGGCCGGGCTGACCCTGGAACACACCGGCGGCGTGGTCAGCCGGATCTCGACCGACCTGGCGTCGCCCCTGCGGGAGCGCCGCATCGTGCTCGGCTTCGACGCGGGCACGGCGGTCGGCCACTACCCGGTCAGCGGCGAGGACGCGTACGCCCACCTGCGGGTGACGCCCATCGGACTGCCCGAGCAGTACGAGATCTTCCCGGACGAGGCCCTGGACACCTGCCTCCTCCAGACCTACCGGGGCTTCGCCGAAGGCGCCTGCTTCGCCGCGGACTTCGCCCTCCAGGCCGAGGTGGTCGAGGCCCTGGACCAGGCGAAGCAGCACGTCGCGACGGAGGCGGGCGCGATCACGCCCACCGGGGAGCGAGGGCTCCGTGTCGGCTGAGACCCGCCCCTCCCCCGTGCTCCCGCCCGGGATCGAGCTGTCCGGCATCGGCGACGAGGCGGGCACCTCACTCGACGAGCAGATCGCCGCGCTCTCCGCCCTGGGCTGGGGAACCGTCGAGCTGCGCACCGTGGACGGCACCGCCGTCGCCGACCTCGACGACAGCGGCTTCGAGCGCCTCTGCGCCCGCCTCGCCGAGGCCGGGCTGGGGGCCGCCTGCGTGGACTCCCGCATCGCCGACTGGGCCCGGCCGGTCACCGCGGACTTCGCCGCGGACCTGCGGGAACTCGACATCCTCGGCAAGCGCTGCGCCCGGCTCGGCACCCGCTTCGTCCGCGTCATGTCCTACCCCGACGACGGGCTGGACGAGGACGCCTGGCGCGGCGAGGTGCTCCGCCGCATGAGGGAGCTCACCGCGCGCGCCGAGGACGCCGGACTCGTGCTGCTGCACGAGAACTGCGCCGGCTGGGCGGCGACCCGCGCGGACCGCATGCGCGCACTCCTCGAGCACGTCGACAGCCCCGCGCTCCGGCTGCTCTTCGACACCGGCAACGGCGTCGCCTACGGCTACGAGGCGTACGACCTGCTGCCCGAGATCGCGCCCTACGTCGCGCACGTGCACGTCAAGGACGCCCTCGGCACCCCGGACGACACCCGCTACACCCTCCCCGGCCGGGGCCGCTGCCGGGTCCGCGACGCGCTGCGCCTGCTGCTCGACCACGGCTACACCGGCGTCTGGTCCATCGAGCCGCACATCAACGTCCGTCCGCACGAGTACCTCACCACCACGGGCCGCTCCGGCGTGGAGGCGTTCGTCGCCTACGGCCGGGAGCTGGAGCGACTGGCCGGCGGCCTGGGACGAGGTGCCGCGTGACCCGCGTCGGACTGCTCCCGGCCGAGCGCGAACTGCTGCTGCGGCTGATCGAACTCCCCACCGCCGGGCCACTGGAGACCGGCGGGGACGGGCCGCGCCCGCTGCTGTGGGAGGCCCAGCGCGCCTACGCCGACGCGGCGGCCGCCCTGGGCCTCACCGTCGTCCACCACGAGGCCCCCGCGGCCGCGGTCCTGGACCGGGACGGCGTCCCGGCCACGGTGCGCGAAGCCGCCGCGCTGATGCCGGACTTCCTGCGCTGCCAGCCGAGCATGGTGCTCCGCCTGGGCCCGCCCCTGCCGCCCGAGCGCACCGTGATGTTCAACGCGCACCTGGACACGGTGGCCGGCTGGGAACCCCCTCGGTACGAGGACGGCCGCTTCCACGGCCGCGGCGCCATCGATGCCAAGGGCCCGGCCGTCGCCCTGCTCGCCGGCCTGCGCCGAGCGGTGGAGACCGTACCGGGGCTGGGGCGGGACACCGGCGTCCTCATCCAGCTGGTCGCGGGCGAGGAGGGCGGCGCCATGGGCGTCTTCGGCACCCGCCCGCTGGTCGAGAGCGGCTACACCGGCAGGCTCAACATCTTCTGCGAGCCCACCCGGTCCCACCTCGTGCCCCGGTCCACCGCCGCCGCGACCGCCCTCGTCGAGATCACCGGAGAGGACTCCATCGACGACCGCCCGGAAGGCGGCCACAACGCCAGCGTCCTGCTGGGCTTCCTGGCCCAGCACCTCGCCGAGCGGCTGCCCGGCAGTGCCGAGGGCGGCCGGGTGTGCGTGGCCGGGCTGCACACCGGCCGGATGCACAACAAGGTGTACGGCACCGGGCAGCTCCTGCTGAACCTCGCCTACGCCACCACGGCGGCGGGCCGCACCCTCACGGAGGCGCTGGAGCGGGAACTGCCCGCAGCGCTCGACGCCTTCGCCCAGCGCTTCGGCGGGCAACCGGACTTCGCCCGCACCGCCGCCGACGCCCACGCCGTCACCACCCTGCGCTGGCTCAAGCGCGGGCTCCCCGCCCTGGACGGCGACTCCCCCCGCTCCTCCTGGGCCGAACGCCTGCTCGGGCGGGAAGCGGGCATCCCGTACGCCCCCCAGGACTGGCCGGCCTGCACCTGCGACGCCATCTGGATGCAGGGCGTCCCCGACGCGTACACCGCCGTCTACGGCCCCGGCGACCTCGACGCCAACCACGCCCACGCGGCCGGGGAGTTCGCCGAGGCCCACAGCCTCGAAGTGTTCGCCACCGGCATCACCTCACTCCTGAAGCAGTTCGCCCAGGCAACGGAGGAAACGTCATGACACCCACGTCCGCCACGGCCCCCACGGAATGCCCGGCCCCCACCGAACGCACGGCCGGTGGCCGAGGCAGCCCGGACAGGGCGGTGCGCGTCCCCCACGCGTCCCTGGTCGCCTTCGCGGCCGAGGTGTTCGAGCGCCGCGGCGTGCCACCCCGGCGGGCCCGTACCGCGGGCGAGGCCCTGGTCTACGGCGACCTCAGCGGCATGCGCTCCCACGGCCTCGCCAACCTCACCCGCCTCTACCTCCCGCTCCTCGACGACGGCAGGGCGCTGCCGGACGCCGAACCCGAAGTGCTCGCCGACCGGGGGGCCGCACTGCTCCTCGACGCCCACAAGGCGCTGGGCCTGTGGGCCGCGAGCGAGGCCCTCGACCTGGCCGCCGAACGGGCCGCCGAGTACGGGATAGGGCTCGTCTCCGTCCGCGACGCCACCCACTTCGGCTGCGCGGGCCACCACACCCGGCGGCTGGCCGAACGCGGTCTGATCGGCATCCTCGCCTCCAACTG
Source organism: Streptomyces sp. NPDC025618 (assembly GCF_055558795.1). Taxonomy (NCBI): domain Bacteria; kingdom Bacillati; phylum Actinomycetota; class Actinomycetes; order Kitasatosporales; family Streptomycetaceae; genus Streptomyces; species Streptomyces sp. NPDC025618. The sequence continues at coordinate 18,099 of NZ_JBVHLW010000011.1, forward strand.
CGGACGCCAGCGGATCGCCCGGCCGCCGGGCGGACGGGCCGCGATGCTCGGCACCAACCCGATGAGCGTCGCCGCGCCGGCGGGCCCCGGACTGCCGCCGTTCGTCCTGGACATGAGCACCACCGCCGTGCCCACCGGCAAGGTCCGCGAGGCCGCGCGAGCCGGCCGGTCCATCCCCGAGGGCTGGCTCCAGGACGAGCGGGGACGGCCGGTCACCGACCCGGGCGCCCTCGACCGGGGCGAGGGCTTCCCGCTGTGGCTCGGCGGCCGCCCCGAGACCGGGGCGTACAAGGGATACGGGCTGGCCCTGCTCGTGGAGGTGCTCGCCGCGCTCGTACCCGGCGCCGGGCTCGGCCCCGCCGAGGAGGCCCACGCCGGCCACGGCGGACCCACCGGGCGCGACGACGACATCGGCTTCCTCGCCCTGGCCGTGGCACCCGGCGCGCTCCGTCCGGTGGACGGCTTCCTCCAGGACGCCGCCGGCCTCTTCCAGGCCCTGCTGGACTGCCCGCCGCTCGACGCGAACGCACCCGTCAGCTACCCCGGCGCGCGCGAGGCGGAACTGAGCGCCGGCGCGCTCGCCCACGGCGTCGCGATCACCCCCGGGCTGTACGCCGAAATCCGCTCCGTCGCCGCCGCCCTGGGCATCGACGCCCCGGAAGGAGAACCGTCATGACCGTGCTGAAGGACGATCCGGCCCGGCTGCGCATCGGCATCGTCGGCCTCGGCGTCATCTCGCGCTTCTACGTCGCGGCGTTCGAGGAACTGCCGGACCTGCGGCTGGCCGCCGTCTGCGACCTGCGCCCCGAGGCGCTGGCCCCCTTCGAGGGCCGCGCCCTGTGCTACACCGACCACCGCACGATGATCGCCGAAGCCGGTCTCGACGCCGTCGTCGTCAACGTGCCCAACGACGCCCACGCCGGTGTCTGCGCGGACCTGCTCGCGGCCGGTCTCGCGGTCTGTGTGGAGAAGCCCCTCGCGACCCGCGTCGAGGACGGGCGCGACCTGGTCCGTACGGCCCGGGAGCGTGGCACGGTGCTGTTCACCTCCTTCCACCGGCGCTACAACGACAACGCGCTGGACCTGCTGCGGCGGATCGCCGACAGCGCGGCACCCGTCGTCTCGCTCACTGTGCGCTATCTGGAGCAGATCGAGGAACACGCGGGCACGGACCGCTGGTATCTCGACCCCGGGCGCTGCGGCGGTGGCTGCGTGGCCGACAACGGCCCCAACGCGTTCGACACCGTACGCCAGTTCATCGGTCCGGCCGAGGTCACCGATGCCGTGGTCGTCCGGGACGCCGAAGGCACCGACCGGCAGGCGACCGTCCTGCTGCGCTCCACGGCCGGCGCCACCGCGCGCGTGGTGCTCGACTGGGCGTACCCCGGCGAGCGCAAGGACATCGAGGTCCGCCTCGCCGACGGCACCGTCCACACCGCCGACATGCTGGCCGGCCACCCCGCCTTCAAGCAGTCCCTGTGGCACGAATACGCCGGAGTCCTGCGGGACTTCGCCGCCGCGGTGCGCGCGGGCGAGGACCGCGCCGAGGGAGGCCTCGCCGCGCTGGAGCTGGTCGCCGAGGTCTACCGCCGCGAGTCGGCGACAGCGGGCGCGGCCCTGGCGGGAGGCCGCCGGTGAACCCGGCCGAGGACGGCGCCAAACGCCCGGTCGACGGCAGCCTGGTGAAGATCCTCACCCACCGCCGCGACGACCGCGGCATGAGACTCGAGGAATTCGCCGGCCGCTGCGTCCGGCGCGGCGAGATCCACGAACTGGTGACCACGGACCAGCACGACACGGCGCCCGGCGCGGTCGTCGACCGCGTCGGCTTCCTCGGCTTCGTCGAGGTCGGCACCGGCGGCGTGCTCGACCGCGGTGACGAGGTGCGGATCGACGGCCGCCCGGTGGGCACCGTACTGGGCTTCGACGCCTGCCACTTCCCCAACCACTACAACGTGCTGATCGCCGTCGACACGACGACCACCGGCCCGGAACTCGGGCTCCGGCCCGGCATGGAGGTGCGTTTTGACCCCGGTTCTTGACCCGGTCGCCCCCTCGGGAGCGCCGCGGGAGACCACCTTGCTCCACACCGTCACGGACCCGGCGAGCCTGCGCGCGCTCGCCCCGGACCGGCTGGCGGAACTGGCCCGGGAGATCCGCGGCTTCCTCGTCACGGCGGTGTCCCGCACCGGCGGCCACCTCGGGCCCAACCTCGGCGTCGTCGAGCTGACCATCGCCCTGCACCGCGTCTTCGACTCCCCGCGCGACCGCCTGCTGTGGGACACCGGACACCAGGCGTACGTCCACAAGCTGCTCACCGGCCGCCAGGACTTCTCCCGGCTGCGCGAACGCGGCGGCCTGTCCGGCTATCCCTCCCGGCAGGAGTCGGAACACGATGTCATCGAGAACTCCCACGCCTCCACCGCGCTCTCCTACGCGGACGGACTCGCCCGCGCGCACCGGCTGCGCGGCCTGCGCGACCGCCATGTCGTCGCGGTCATCGGCGACGGCGCCCTGACCGGCGGCATGGCCTGGGAAGCGCTGAACAACATCGCGGTGAGCAAGGACCTGCCGCTGGTCATCGTCGTCAACGACAACGGCCGCTCCTACGCGCCCACCAAGGGCGGCCTCGCCGAGCACCTCACCGCCCTGCGCACCTCCCAGGGCTACGAGCGGTTCCTGCGCTGGGGCAAGGACGCGCTGCTGCGGGCCCCTGTCGTCGGCGGGCCCCTCTACGAGGGCCTGCACGGCGCCAAGAAGGGGCTGAAGGACCTCGTCGCCCCGCAAGGGCTCTTCGAGGACCTCGGGCTGAAGTACATCGGCCCGGTGGACGGGCACGACATCGCGGCGCTGGAGACCGCGCTGAGCCACGCCAAGCGATTCGGCGGGCCGGCCGTCGTGCACTGCGTCACGAGCAAGGGCAAGGGCCACGCGCCCGCCGAGCGGCACGAGGGGGACCGCTTTCACGCCATCGGCGCGCTCCCGGCGGCCGGGGCCGAGGCGTCCGGGCCCAGCTGGACGTCCGTGTTCTCCGAGGAGATCCTCAAGGCCGGGGCGGAGCGGGAGGACATCGTCGCGCTCACGGCGGCGATGCTCCAGCCGGTCGGGCTCGACGCGTTCGCCACGGCGTATCCGGAGCGGGTCCTCGACACCGGCATCGCCGAACAGCACACGGTCACCGCCGCCGCGGGTCTGGCCCTCGGCGGACTGCACCCGGTGATCGCGCTGTACGCCACCTTCCTCAACCGGGCCTTCGACCAGGTGCTCATGGACGTGGCACTGCACCGGTGCGGGGTCACCTTCGTGCTCGACCGCGCGGGCGTCACGGGGAACGACGGGCCCAGCCACAACGGCATGTGGGACATGTCCCTGCTGCGGATCGTCCCCGGAATGCGGATCGCGGCACCCCGCGACGCCACCCGGCTGCGCAGGCAGCTCCGCGAGGCGCTGGAGGTCGAGGACGCCCCCACCGCGGTCCGCTACCCGAAGGGGCCGGTCCCCGCCGCCGAAGTGGAGCCGGTCGACGTGCTCGCCGGGATGGACGTACTGGCCCGCCCGCGCGGCACGGCGGACGTCCTGCTCGTCTCGGTGGGCGCGATGGCGCCCGTCTGCCTCGCGGCCGCCGAGGAGCTGTCCGGGCGGGGGCTCGGGGTGACCGTGCTGGACCCGGGCTGGGTGGCGCCGGTCAACCCCGCCCTGGTCCGGCTCGCCGCCGAACACCGCCTCGTGGCCACGGTGGAGGACGGCGGACGGGCCGGTGGGATCGGCTCGGCCGTCGCCCAGGCGGTCCACGACGCGGGGCTGCCGGTCCCGGTCCGGGTGTTCGGCCTGGAGCAGCGGTTCTACGAGCACGGCAGCCGCGGCGAGGTGCTGGCCGAGGCGGGCCTGACCGCCGGCGACATCGTCCGGGACATCACCGCCTCCCTGGCCCCGGCCGGCGCGCCGCGTCTCAAGGGGGTCTCATGACCGCGGTCCCGCTCGGCACCCCCTCGGTGCCGTCCAGACTCGCCGTCCGCAGGCCCAGCCGCCGCATCCAGGTCGGTTCGGTGGCCGTGGGCGGGGACGCCCCGGTGGCGGTGCAGTCGATGACGACCACCCTCACCTCGGACGTGAACGCGACCCTGCGGCAGATCGCCGAACTGACCGCGGCCGGCTGCCAGCTCGTGCGGGTCGCCTGCCCGTCCCAGGACGACGCGGACGCGCTGCCGCGCATCGCCCGGCAGTCCAAGATCCCGGTGATCGCGGACATCCACTTCCAGCCCAAGTACGTGTTCGCGGCGATCGACGCGGGCTGTGCGGCGGTGCGGGTGAACCCGGGCAACATCCGGCAGTTCGACGACAAGGTCAAGGAGATCGCGAAGGCGGCCGCCGCGGCGGGCACCCCGATCCGCATCGGCGTCAACGCCGGATCGCTGGACAAGCGGCTGCTGGAGAAGTACGGCAAGGCCACACCGGAGGCGCTGGTGGAGTCGGCCCTGTGGGAGGCGTCCCTCTTCGAGGAGCACGGTTTCCGGGACATCAAGATCTCGGTCAAGCACAGCGACCCGGTGGTGATGGTCAACGCCTACCGGCAGCTGGCCGCCCGCTGCGACTACCCGCTGCACCTGGGGGTGACGGAGGCGGGCCCGGCGTTCCAGGGCACGGTCAAGTCGGCGGTGGCCTTCGGCGCGCTGCTCTCCGAGGGCATCGGCGACACCATCCGGGTCTCGCTGTCGGCGCCGCCCGCGGAGGAGGTCAAGGTCGGCATCCAGATCCTGGAGTCGCTGAACCTGCGGCAGCGCCGGCTGGAGATCGTCTCGTGCCCGTCCTGCGGGCGGGCCCAGGTGGACGTCTACAAGCTCGCGAACCAGGTGACGGCCGGCCTGGAGGGCATGGAAGTGCCGTTGCGGGTCGCGGTGATGGGCTGTGTGGTCAACGGCCCCGGCGAGGCGCGCGAGGCGGATCTGGGGGTGGCCTCCGGCAATGGCAAGGGCCAGATCTTCGTCAAGGGCGAGGTCATCAAGACCGTGCCCGAATCGAGGATCGTGGAGACCCTCATCGAGGAGGCGTTCAAGCTCGCCGAGCGCATGGCGGACGAAGGAGCGCCCCCGGGCGGACCCCAGGTCGTCGCCGGCTGAGCGGAATGCCGTTCCGCCCGCCGGAGCCCCCGACACAACAGAACGGTCGTGCGGGGGCTCCGGCATGCCCGAGCGGATGACAGGGAAGTCCGGCCGTCCTGCTAACCCGTCCGCGGTGGCGGCAATTTCTTGCCCGTAGCGCGCGGACTTCTCCTCTTCGTAGCGTCATTCCCATGCCGATCCCCTCAATTCAACGCCAGGATCCGCCTGTTCCGTTCTTCGACCAGACGGAGTCCTTCGCCTCCCTCTGGCCCCTCATCTCCCGGCACACCGACGACGTCTTCGACCGGGGCAAGTTCTCCCACGGCAGGAAAGTGGCCGAACTGGAGCGGGCCCTCGCCGAATACACCGGTGCCAAACACGCGGTGGCGGTGAACAGCGGCACCGACGCACTGGTCATTCTGCTGCGCGCGGCAGGCATCGGTCCGGGCGACGAAGTCGTCGTGCCCGCCTTCTCCTTCTTCGCGTCGGCGTCCTCGGTCAGCCTGGCCGGGGCCACACCGGTCTTCGCCGACATCACCACGGACGGCGACTACGGCCTCGACGCCGCTTCCGTGGAGGCCGTGATCGGCGAGCGCACCCGCGCCGTGCTCCCCGTGCACCTCTTCAGCCAGCTCGCGGACATGACGGCCCTGACGGAACTTGCGCGCCGCCACGACCTGATGGTGCTCGAGGACAGCGCCGAAGCCATCGGGATGCGGTGGGACGGCACCCACGCGGGACTGCTCGGCACCGGCGGCGTCCTGTCGTTCTTCCCGACCAAGACCCTCGGCGCGCTGGGGGACGCGGGGATGGTGCTCACGAACGACGACGAGGTCGCCGAGAAGGCCGGGGTGCTGCGCCACCACGGCCGGATGGGCAAGACCATCGACCACATCGCCGGCATCTCCAACCTCTCCGGCGTCTCCGGCACCAACAGCAAGATGGACGACGTCCAGGCGGCCGTGCTGCTGGCCAAACTCTCCCGCCTCGACCGGGACATCGCACGCCGCCGCGAGCTGGCCGACGCCTACACCGCACGGCTGCGCGGGACCGACGGGGTGCTGGCCCTGCCCCGGACCGTCCCCCGCCCGGTGCGCGCCGACCCGGTCTTCTACGTCTACCTCGTCGAGGTGGAGCGGCGGGACGAGCTGGCGGCCCATCTGGCGGCGCGCGGCATCGGCACCGAGACGTACTACCCGCGACCGCTCCCGCTGCAGCCCTGCTACGCGGACGAGGAGCGCAACCGGCCGGGACGCTTCCCTCACGCCGAGGCGGCCAGTGAACGGACCCTGGCGCTCCCCCTGTATCCGGACCTGACCGAGGAGCGGCTCGAGACGGTCTGCGCCGCGATCTTCGACTTCTACGCCGGGAGGCGGTGACATGACGATCCCCTTCTTTCCCCCGGATCTCTTCGAGCACGACCGGCAGGCCTTCAAGGACCTGCTGTACGAGGTGGGTACCGACCCGGAGCAGCGCTTCATCCTCGGGCGGCGCACCGCCGCGCTCGAAGCGGAACTGCGCCTCACCACCGGGGCGGAGCACGTCATCGCGTGCTCCAGCGGCACCGGCGGGCTCAACCTCGCGGTCCAGGCACTGGGGATCCGCCCCGGTGACGAGGTGATCGTCCCGGCGTTCTGCTGCCAGCCGGTGGCCAGTTCGGTGGCCAACCTCGGGGCGACGCCGGTCTTCGCCGACGTCGATCCGCACACCATGGTCATCGACCCGGACGACGTGGAGAGGCTGATCTCGGAGCGGACGCGCGCGATCATGCCGGCCCATGTGTTCTCGATCATGGCGGACATGCCGCGCCTCACCAAGCTCGCCCGGGAGCACGGGGTGAAGGTCATCGAGGACGCGGCGGTAGCCGAGGGCGCGGTGCTCGACGGCGTCCCGTCCGGCCGCTGGGGTGACCTCGGCGTCTTCTCGTTCTTCCAGGTGAAGGCCTTCGGCACCGCCGGGGAAGGCGGCGTCGTGCTGACCGACGACCCCGGACTGGCCGAGCGCGTGCGGATGCTGCGCAACCACGGCCAGGACGGCGTCCACCGCTTCGTGCACCACCACATCGGCCAGAACAGCCGCTTCGACGAGATCCTCGCGGCCTTCCAGCTGCACCGCCACGCCGGCTTCGAGGACCGCCTCGAACGCCGCGCCCGGATCGCCGACTACTACACGGAGCGCTTCGCGCCGCTGGCCGAGCGCGGGCTCCTGGCGCCGCCCGCCGGGCGCGACGGCCGCTGCTACTACGTGTACTCCCTGCTGGCGCGGCGCCGCGGCGACCTGCGCGCCTGGCTCACGGAGCGGGAGATCGGCACCCACGTCTACTACCCGGTGCCGCTGCCCGGCCAGCCCGCCTTCGCGCGGTACGCCCCCGAGGGCCGGGAGTGGCCGGGAGCCCGGTACGCGAGCGACCACAACCTGGCCATCCCGATCTGGCCCCATCTCACCGACGCGCAGGTGGAGTACGTAGCCGACTCGATCTGCGAGTTCTACGCCTGAGCGCTCCGCCGGAAGTCCGGCACCCCGGCCGCGGGCCGTTCGCGGCCGGGCGCGCGGTTCCCCGCGCCCTCCCGGGGCGCGGCCGCGCACCGGACTTCGGCACGTCCGCCCAGGTGCGGCCTTCGACCCAGTGCCGCCTTCGACTGAACGGGGCGTTCCGAGCGGATTCTCCGCCCACGGCGCGGCCCCGGCGCACGCGCCTTCCGAGTGACTGAGGAGTTTTGGATGACCACCAAACTGGTTGTCATGGGGCAGGGGTACGTCGGTCTGCCGCTGTCCGTCGCGGCGGCCGAGCACGGTTACCACGTCGTCGGGTACGACACCGACGAGACCCGGGTGAGGCGGCTGGCCGCCGGCGAGTCGTACGTGGGGGACGTGCGCGCGGACCGGCTCGGCGCCGTGCTCGACCAGGGCACGTACCGGCCGAGCATCGACCCGGACGACCTGGACGGCTTCGACATCGCCGTCATCACCGTGCCCACCCCGCTGCTGGAAGGGGTGCCCGACCTCTCCTTCGTCGAGGCGGCGGGCGAGGCGCTGGCGTCACGGCTGACGCCCGGGTCCACCGTGATCCTGGAGTCCACCAGCTATCCGGGCACCACCGAGGAAGTCCTCGCGCCCGTCCTGCAGAAGGGCTCGGGGCTGAGCCCCGGGCTCGACTTCCACCTGGGCTACAGCCCCGAGCGCATCGACCCGGGCAACCCCGAGTGGACCTTCGAGACCACGCCCAAGGTGGTCTCCGGCGTGGACGAGGAGTCGCTGCGCGAGGTGGCCGCCTTCTACGCCACCATCGTCCGCGAGACCGTGCCCGCGCCGTCCACGCGGGTCGCGGAGCTCGCGAAGGTGCTGGAGAACACCTTCCGGCACGTGAACATCGCCCTGGTGAACGAGCTCGCCACGCACGCCGCCGGCATCGGCGTCAACGTCTGGGAGGCCCTGGACATCGCCTCGACCAAACCGTTCGGCTTCATGCGCTTCACGCCCGGCCCGGGCGTCGGCGGCCACTGCCTGCCGGTCGACCCGCTGTATCTGTCCTGGCGGGTCGAGCGGACCCTCAGCAAGCGGTTCCGGCTGGTCGAGCTGGCCCATGAACTCAACAGCCAGATGCCGGAGTACGTGGTCAGCCGGCTCACGCGCGGGCTCGACCGGCGGCGGCAGACCGTCACCGGCGCACGCATCCTGATGCTCGGGCTCGCCTACAAGGCGAACACCGGTGACGTACGGGAGTCCCCGGCGCTGCCCATCGCCCGGATGCTCGTCGAGGCGGGCGCCTCGGTCCGGGTGGCCGATCCGCACGTCACCGAGAGCGTCGGCATACCGGGGCTCACCCGGGTCGAACTGACCGAGGAGGAGCTCAGGGAGGCGCACGCGGTCCTCATCACCACCGACCACGATGCCGTCGACTACGCGGCCGTCGCCTCCGCGGCACGGTATGTGTTCGACTGCCGTCGCCGCGTCCCGCCGGGAGAGAACATCGAGTCCCTGTGACCGTCTCCGTGACCACGGCATCGCCCTTGTGCCCCGCGCAAGGGCGTCGTCCGGGTCCCGCAGAGGCGGCTCCGCGGGCGGGGCGGCGGACCACCGGTCGGACACGGCCCTGGGCGGAGCGCCCTACCTGCCACGCGGCCAGGGCCGAATGCGGTCAGGGCTCCGAGCAGTAGTCCGTACGCGCGCAATTCGCCAGAGCGGTGTCCGGCACGCTGTCGGGCGGCGGCACCACCCCCGGTGACGCCGCGCCGGTGAAGTCGAAGACCGAATCGGTGCCCGCGTGCGTGTCGATCAGCGGGTCGCAGACCAGCATGGCCCGGTGGAGACCGTGGATGCCGGGGGACGGCTCGAGCCCGAGCTCGTCGTGCATCACCTGCCGCAGACTCTGCGCGACCCTCAGCGCCTGGGTGCGGCGCCCCGACCGGTACAGGGCCAGCATCAGCTGCGCGTGCAGGTACTCGTGCGTGGGGTACTGCGCGGCGAGTGAGCTCAGTTCGCCGACCAGTTCGCGGTGGCGGCCCAGGCGCAGCTCGGCGTCGACGCGCTGCTCCCGTACGCTGATGCGCTCCTCTTCCAGCCCGATGAGGTGGGCCCGGAGCACCGGTCCCGCCTGGACGTCGGAGAGCGCCGAGCCCTGCCACATGCGCAGCGCGCGGCCGAGCAGCGCCGACGCCTGCGCGTCGTCCCTGCGCAGTCGGGCCCGGCCCTCGCGCACGAGCGCCGTGAAGTTGTTGATGTCGAGTTCGTCATTCCTGGCGATCAGGATGTAGCCGCCGTCCCGGGTCGCCAGCACGCGGCGTGCCGCCTGCGGGCTCCCGATGCGCGGAATCGCGCTCAGTGCCCTGCGCAGTTGGAGGATGTACGACTGGACGGTGGAGAGCGCGGAGTTCGGCGGGGAGTTATCCCAGAGTTCGTCAATGCAGGTGCTCGTCGTGACCACTTGGTTGGCGCTCAGGAGCAAGAGGGCCAGGAGCTGCCGCTGTTTAGGCGCGGTCGGAGTGCAGTCACGCCCCTGCTCGCTCACGCGCAATGGGCCTAGAATGGAAAATTCCACGATGTCTTCGCACACCTTTCAAGGCGAGCGGGCCGAAAAGCTTTGCTCTCGAAGCCGTGAACGGGCAGGAAAGAACCGGCGGGCTCCGCAGGACTGTAAGCCAGTTACCACGACATTTCAATGATCTCCGGCGCGCTCCGGCCAACCGGTGAACGCCGTTCCGGGTAAGGGTCGTACGGATTTCGGACCCGGTCACGGCATCGGGGAGTACTGCCACGGGGCTGTGCGTTCGTACCGTGGCCGCCAGGTGAAATGGTAGGCGAATCGCTGGGGCGGCGACAGTAATCGCAGCATATGCCGTTGGGTGGTCTCGGGCGCCCCGTCCAGCAGCCACGGATAGAACGACGCCAGTCCCTCGCGGCCCACTCGGCGGCGGCGTTCCCTGTCATAGGCCAGCCAATCGCGCTGATCGAGCACGGCCAGGGCGGGAGGGAGTAATTCCGCTTCCTCGTGGCCCATATGCGCCAACAGAGAGATGCAGAAGTCCTCCAGGTGCGGACGCAGGGGCGACCGGCGCGCACCAAAGAGCGTGCGCTCGATCTCCTCGGCCAGGTCGTCCAGCCGGGCGCGCTCGCCCTTGAGCGTGGCCAGGGGGGCCGGTGGCAGGCCGGCGGCCGCCAGTCCGGTGCGTACGGCGGGCCACAGCGCGAGCTCCTCGGCACCGTGCTGGACCGACAGGTAACGCTTCAGCGTCTCCCATCCGGCCCTGACCGCGGGGTTCCGCGAGGCGTGTTCGTCGCTCGCCGCCGTCATCAGCCGTGCCGCGTCGCGCCGGAAGGCGTCGTGGATCGCGTACAGGGTCGCCACAGCTCGACCGCGCCGGTCCGGACTGGCAGTCATGGGTCAACTCCTCACGGTCGGACACCCAAGTGGCATGACCGACGCGCCCGGACAGGGCGCGCGGCGAGCGGCCTCGGTCCGAAGTATCCGCCGAGCCAGACTCTGGGGCAAGTTGTTCCATAGATAATGTCGCCGTCGGCCCGGACGTACGGCGGCCGCCCGTACCCTCGGCGCCGGCGGGAACTGGAAGCGGAGTGCGGCAGGCCGTTTCCCGGACCGGCCTGGTTCCGGGCGGGGGTGCGACGCCCCTCGGCGCGGCAGGTGGAGTCCGGCCCGACGCCCCGCGCACCGGCCGGGCCGTCAGTCCTTCCGGCCTGGTAGCCGACCGGCCGCGGGCAGCCGGGACATCACCGCGCCTCCGGGCCCTCGGCGGGCGCCGCGGTGAGCGCGCAGCGGACCAGCGCGGGCGCGACGCCGGTGTAGGCGGTGGGATCGAGCAGTTCGTCGAGTGCCTCCTTGGTGAAGTGCGCGGCCACCTCCGGCAGATCGAGCAGCACCTGCCCCAGCGGGAGGCCGCCCCGCTCGGCGGTGAGCGATGCCCAGGTCACCAGTCCCTTGGCGCGGACCTTGCCGAGGATCGGGGCGAGGACGGCGGCCAGCCGCTCGGTCACCAGCTGGCTGCCGGTGAGGGCGAGGTTCTCCGTCATCCGCCCGGGCCGGGGCGTCAGCCCGCCGGCGAGTTCGGCGGCTGTCCACGCGGCACCCCCGGCGAGGCGCAGACATTCGCGCAGCAGCAGCCACTCGGCGTGCCAGGCGCCCGCCGGCCGTTCGTCCTCGGCGACCAGGCACTGCGTCAAGCCGGTGGCCAGGGGGGGTACTTGGATAGCCGCGCTGCGGATCAGCGTGGAGAGCACCGGGTTGCGCTTGTGGGGCATCGCGGACGATCCGCCGCGGCCCGCCACGTCCGGCTCGGCGACCTCACCGATCTCCGTCCGGGCCAGCACCTGGACATCGGCCGCGAACTTGCCGAGCGCGCCTGAGGTGAAGGCGAGCGCCGCCGCGGCATCCGCGATCGGTGTGCGCAGCGCGTGCCACGGCAGGACCGGGCGGGCGAGCCCGGTCTCGGCCACGAACGCCCCGACGAGCCGGTCCTGGTAGTCGCCGGGGTCCGTGACACCGGCCTCGAGCCGCGCGTACTCCAGATAGCCGGCGAGGGTACCGGCGGCCCCGCCGAGCGAGACCGGCAGCGATCGCCGCACGGCGGCGATCCGCGCCTCGGCGTCCAGCACCAGCTGCCGCCAGCCCGCGGCCTTCAGGCCGAACGTGGTGGGAACCGCGTGGAGGGCGAGCGTACGGCCCGCCATGACCGTCTCCCGGTGCCGCTCGGCGAGCACGGCCAGCGCTTCGGCGGTCCGCAGGAGATCGGCGCCGATCAAGCCCATCGCCTCGCGGCACACCAGCATCATGCCGGTGTCCAGGATGTCCTGGCTCGTCGAGCCGCGGTGCACATACTCGGCGGCCTCCGGTGCCTCGGCCGCCACCACCTCCGTCAGCGCGCGCACGAGACCCACGACCGGGTTCGCCGTCTCCCGCGCGGCCAGGGCCAGGGACCGCAGATCGAGCCGCTCGGCCCGAGCGGCGCGCGTGATGGCCTCGGCGGCCGCCACCGGCACCGTGCCCAGCGTCGCCTGCGCCCGGGCGAGCGCCGCCTCCGCGTCGAGCATGGCCTGCAACCACGCCGTCTCGGCGACGGCTTCCTCGACGGGGGCACCCACCCGCACCGGCGACAGCAGCCCGGCGTCGAGCCCTCCGTCGAACCCTCTTGCCATGCGCGTCATTTACTCATCTCCCGTAGATCGGTGTGCAGGACAAGTAAAGCCTGGCGGACCGCCCGCACCATGGGCTGGGCCTCCGCGCCGTTCTTCCGGTGATACAGGTGAACAGCGCGGATCCGCGCACACAGTTGAGGCCGGAACAGGGCCAAGGGGCCATCCCCCAAAAAAACGGGCGCCCCCTGGCCAGGGCCTGACGGAACCCCAGGAAGTCCCATCACCCCGGCTCAGAGGGCGTCCGCGTCGTCATGTCCGATCCCTGGGCCGGTAATTGCCCGGTGGACCGAGGCGTGGTCTCAGCCGCGGAGTGTTCCCTGCACCGCCGTCGCCATCGCGGACTCACCCCTCGCGTTGGGGTGGAAAGGAGCCGCCGGGCTCTCCGGCCGTACCCCCTCGATCCACCGGTCGGCGGCGGGGGCGCACGTGTCATGCCCCACCGTCGGTCCGTACGTGTCGGCGTACCGGACGTGCGCCCGGGCCGCCTCCTTCCGAAGCATCGCGTTGAGGGCCTTCTCCGTGTCCCGGAGGTAGGGGACGTCGCCCGCCGCGATCGGCACCGCCGGGAAGCAGCCGACGCCGCTGTCCGGCATGATCGAGGGGTAGCCGACGAGCGCGACGCGAGCGCGCGGCGCGCGCTGGTGGACGGCCTTGAGGACGGCGGCTATCTTCGGCGAGGCGCCCGCGATCCGGGCGGTGAGCTGGTCGCTGCCGTCGGCGTCGGTGAACTGCTTCTTGCAGGGCGCGCCGGTGGGGTCGGTCTGGGACAGCTTGGCGCAGGTGCCGATGATGTCGCTGAAGCCGATGTCGTTGCCGCCGATGCCGACGGTGACGAGCGTGGTGCGCTTGTCCAGGGCGTTGAGCTGCGCCGGGTTGGCACCCTGGGCGCGCCACATGTCGTCGGTCTTCGCTCCGCTGCAGCTGACGTCCTTGAAGGTCGCGACGTGCCGCTTCGCGGCGGTCAGCGCCGGGTAGTTGACGCTGGAGCGGAGGCAGTCGCCGCCGGTCTGCTCGGGGATGCCGGGGCCGGAGGTGTAGGAGTCACCGAGAGCGACATAGCGCTCGCCGCCGCGGTCGGGAGTGGCCTGGGCGGCCGTCGCGGGGGTGGCGGCCGTGGCCGCCAGGGCCGCGGCCGCGCCGAACGCCGCCACGGCCTTTCCGTACTGCCCACCGCGTCTGTGTACCTGTGCCACCAGTGCCTCCGATGTCGTTCCACGGTCCGTTCGACCGTCAATGCGTCGCAAGACTCGCCGCGTGGTGACCGTCTGTCAATGTGGCTCGATGACGCCGTCGTGACGCGGGGGCCGTAACGGGGCGGGCGAACCGGGCGATGACGGGCCATGTGATGACTCGCATAGCAGCATCCTGTGTGGCGGCCGCGCTCGCCACGACCGCTCTGGTGTCGGCGCCCTCCGCGGTGGCCGACGAACCCGTCCAGGGGCCCGATGTCTCCGTGGGGCAGGCGGGCAACTATCCGACGAGACCCGGGGACTCCGGCAATTTCTCGGTGTCCTGGAAGTCCGAGGGATCCCAGGACGTCACGGGGGTGACCCACCTCACCGTGGACCTCCCGCCGGGCCTGAGGACGAGCGGCGCGCTGATGTATTCGACGCCCTACGACTACACCTTCACCGAGACGGTCTCGCCGGACGGGCGGCACCTGGACGCCACCTACGTGGGCACGATGGTGCCCGGCCGGAGCCACTTCATGAAGGTGCAGGTCACCGCCGGGGCCGGCACACCGTCCGGGGTGATCAGGGCGACCGTCGCCAACGCCGAGGACGTCAATCCGCAGAACAACGTCTCCACCTACACCCTCAACGGCGCCTCCGAGCCCCCGGCGGCCGCCCCGGAGCCGGTGGTGACCGGGGTCGACACGGTCACCGGGCCGGGGGCGGGCGGGACCACCGTCACGGTCACGGGCTTCGGCCTGGACTCCGGGGTGGTGCTCTTCGGGGACGACGCGGCGCGGACGTCGTGCACGAACACCATGTGCACGGCGGTCGCCCCGGGCGGCACCGGCGCGGTTCCCCTCGACGTCCTCACGCCGGGAGGGGCGGCGGAGGCCGGGCAGTTCACCTACACGGGCGCGGGCCCGGCGGCTCCGCCCCAGCCCGTCGTCCAGCACCTGTCCGCGCGGAGCGGACCGGCGGCCGGCGGCACGGCCGTGGCCGTCCTCGGCACGGGCCTGGCCCACGGCACCGTGCGCTTCGGGGGACGGCCCGCCGACCACGCCTCCTGCGGGCCCGACTACTGCAGCGCGGTCTCCCCGGGCGGCACGGGAACGGTCGACGTGACCGTGGAGACGGCGGGCGGCACGAGCGCGGTGGGTGCGGCGGCGCGTTTCACGTACGCGGCGAACTGACCGGGTAATTCGCACCGGGGCAGCCACCGGGCGGGCTTGATTTCGCGGCCGCGGGATGCGAATTCAAGCCCGTTCACCCGGAATCTTCGGTGAATTGGCGATGTTGCCGCTGACATCGGTCCCGTCGTTTCACCGAGGAGCCCCTGTGCGCCTGCATGTCATCCTTCCCGACGAATCAGCCACGATGCCCGCGTCCCGGCTCGTGGAACTCGCCCAGGAAGCGGAAACCCTCGGATTCGCCGGAGTATGGCTTCCCGACCATGTGCTGCCGCCCGCGGAGTACGGTCCCGTCTACGGCGGTGTGTACGAGCCGCTGACGACGCTCGCGCATCTCGCCGCCGTCACCACCCGTGTCACTCTGGGCACTTCCGTGCTTGTGCTGCCGCTGCGGGAGCCCCTCGTGCTGGCGAAGCAGGCGGCCACGCTGGCGCACCTGAGCGGCGGCCGGTTCGTGCTGGGGGTCGGGGCGGGCTGGGAGGCGTACGAGTTCGAGGCGGCCGGGGCGGACTTCGCCGCGCGCGGCGCCCGCACCACCGAGGCCCTGCGGCTCGTCCGCCGGCTGCACACACGGGGCGGCGGGCCCTACGCGGACGACGTCCGCTCCTTCGACGAACGCGCCGTCTTCCAGCCGGTTCCCGCCGCGCCCGTCCCCTTCCTGATCGGCGGGAACTCGGACGCGGCGCTGCGCCGGGCCGCGCGTGTCGGGGAGATGTGGCAGGGCGTCGGCCTGACCCCCGAGGAGTTCACCGCGCGCCGGGCGCGGCTGCGGGAGCTCGGCGGGGAGCACGTCTCGGCGGGGGCCCGGGACCACTGGAACGACGACGCGCGTCCGGTGGGGGACGTGGCGCGGGGCGTACGGGAGTGGGAGCGGGCCGGCGCCGAGGACCTGGGGCTGCACTTCGGCCCCGTCGAGGGCTTCGGGCGGCGCATGCGGACGCTGGCGGCCCGGGTGCCCGAGCTGCTTTCCGGCAGCTGAGCCGCGGCACCGCGGGCGGCGGCGTATGGCTGGTTCCGCGGCGAACGGCCGGATCCCATTCCCTGGGCATTACCGTCCTGTGATCAAGGCCATAGCCGTGGTTCCAGGCCCTTTTGATAGGTTTTCGAATACCGCTGCATTGCAGCCGAGTTCGAACCGGGGGGACGAACTGATGCCTTCTCAGCACGCCGCCGTCCCGGCGGCCGGAGCCGCGCACCGCTCCTGCTCCGCTCTTCTGTAGCCGCGTGGACGGCACCGCCGTCAGCACGCCGCGGAGGCGAGCCGCGAAACGCGGTCCCACCCTCTCCGCGCCGCATTCCCCGGAAAAAGCCGATCCCACGCCATAAGCGTCCCACGGGCACGCGAAACGACCGGCGCCGCACATCGCCGGTCCGGCGCTGCGCTCCACCCCGCCCCCACGGAAGGAATTACGCCCATCATGCATGGCTCCACGGCAGCAGACGCCCGGTCCAAGGCCGAACTCGCCATCGACGGACACACCCTGACGGTGAGTGATGTCGTCGCGGCCGCACGGGGGAAGGACGACGCGCCCCGCGTGACCCTCGCCGAGGAAACGGTGCGCCGCATGCTCAAGTCGATCGAGCTGAAGGGGCAGGTCATCGAGGCCGGTATCCCGGTCTACGGGGTGACCTCGGGCTTCGGTGACAGCAACACCCGGCAGATATCCGGGAAGAAGGCGGAGGACCTCCAGAAGAACCTCATCCGCTTCCTGTCCTGCGGCATCGGCCCGGTCGCGGCCGAGGACGTCATCCGCGCCACGATGGTGATCCGCGCCAACTGCCTGGCGCGCGGCTACTCCGCGGTCCGCCCCGAGGTCGTCGAGCTGCTCCTGGAGTGCCTCAACCACGACATCCTCGCGCCCATCCCCGAGCGGGGCTCGGTCGGCGCGAGCGGCGACCTCGTCCCGCTGAGCTACATCGCGGCGCTCGTCACCGGCCAGGGCCAGGCCCTGCACGAGGGCGAGGAGAAGAGCTCGGCGGACGCCCTGGCCGCGGCCGGCCTCACCCCGGCGGTGCTGGAGGCCAAGGAGGGGCTGGCGCTCGTCAACGGCACGTCCTTCATGTCCGGGTTCGCGGCGCTGGCCCTCCACGACGCCGCGGAGCTGGCCTTCGCGGCGGACCTGTCCACCGCGCTGATCTCGCAGGTGCTCCAGGGCAACCCCGGCCACTTCGCGCCGTTCGTCTTCGACCAGAAGCCGCACACGGGCACCCGTCGCAGCGCGCACACCATCCGCGACCTGCTGGGCAACCCCGAGGACCGCGACCCGGGCGTCGCGCAGCGCGACGCCTCGCTGTCGGAGGCCGGCTTCCGCGAGCTGGAGGAGCCGATCCAGGACCGGTACTCCATCCGCTGCGCCCCGCATGTGACCGGCGTGCTGCGCGACACCCTGGACTGGGCGACCAACTGGGTGGACATCGAGATCAACTCCACCAACGACAACCCGCTGTTCGACATCGACGCCGGTGTCGTCCGCAACGGCGGCAACTTCTACGGCGGCCACGTCGGCCAGGCCATGGATTCGCTGAAGACCGCGGTCGCCAGCGTCGCCGACCTGCTCGACCGCCAGCTGGAGCTGGTCGTGGACGAGAAGTTCAACAACGGCCTGACGCCCAACCTGATCCCCGCCTTCGAGGCGGACAGCTGGGACGCGGGCATGCACCACGGCTTCAAGGGCATGCAGATCGCCGCCTCCGGCCTCACCGCCGAGGCACTGAAGAACACCATGCCCGCGACCTCGTTCTCCCGCTCGACCGAGGCGCACAACCAGGACAAGGTCAGCATGGCGACCATCGCCGCGCGCGACGCCCGTACGGTCGTGGAGCTGGTCCGCCAGGTCGCGGCCATCCACCTGCTCGCCCTGGCCCAGGCCGCCGACCTGCGCGGCACCGAGGTGCTCAGCGGCCCGACGCGGGCCGCGTACGACCTGATCCGCTCGGTCTCCCCGGCGCTGGAGGGCGACCGTCCGCTGGCGGGCGACATCCAGCGGGTCGCCGCGCTCATCGCCTCCGGCGAGCTGCGCGCCGCGGCCGAGGCGGCCGTGACCGGCTGATACGGCCACCCTGAATTCGCACCTCAGATTCCAATTAGTTAGAGTCGTACCGTGCGACTCACCAAGGGCACCGACATCGCGCTGCGCATCGCCATGCGTCTCGCGGTGACGGCGGACTCCGCCGACACGGAAGCGCCGACCACCCGCGAGGTGGCCGGCGCGGTCGGCGTGCCGTACACGCACGCCGCCAAGGTCGTCAGCAGGCTTCAGCACCTGGGGGTCGTCGAGGCCCGCCGGGGCCGGGGCGGCGGGCTCGCGCTCACCGCCGCCGGCCGCACGGCCTCGATCGGCCGCCTGGTGCGCGAGCTGGAGGGCGCGGGCGACGTCGTCGGCTGCGAGGACGACCCGCCCTGCCCGCTGCGCGCCGCGTGCCGGCTGCGCGGCGCGCTGCGCGAGGCCCAGGAGGCGTTCTTCGCCGCCCTGGACCCGATCACCGTCGAGGAGCTGACCGCTCCCCCGACCGGCCCCCTCCTGCTGAGTCTGGGCACCGGCCCCGGCGGGTGACCCCCGCCGCCTCCCTTCACGGTCGCACCGCGCCGTTAAATGCGACTCTTGAATACCAATTCACGCCGAGTGTCAGGAGCCCCGATGCTGTCCCCCAGGTCGACCGAGATCGTCCGCGCCACCCTCCCCGCCGTCGGCGGCGCCATCGGCGAGATCACCCCACTCTTCTACGACAGACTCTTCGCCGACCACCCGGAGCTGCTGCGCGACCTGTTCAACCGGGGCAACCAGGCCAACGGCTCCCAGCGCCAGGCGCTCGCGGGCGCCGTCGCCGCCTTCGCCACCGCGCTGGTCGAGCACCCGGAAACGCGCCCCGACGCGATGCTCTCGCGCATAGCCCACAAGCACGCCTCGCTCGGCATCACGCCGGAGCAGTACCCGCTGGTGCAGAAGCACCTCTTCGGCGCGATCGTCGAGGTGCTGGGCGACGCGATCACCCCCGAGGTCGCCGGCGCCTGGGACGAGGTCTACTGGCTGATGGCCAACGCGCTGATCGCCATCGAGGCCCGGCTCTACGCCGAGGCCGGCGCGCCGGACGGCGACACTCGCGTCCCCTGCGTCATCACCGGCCGGATCCGGGAGACCGCCGAGGTCACCACCTTCCTCGTCCGGCCGCTCGACGGGCGCCCGCTGCCCGCCTCCCGCCCCGGGCAGTACGTCTCCGTCCAGGTCGAACTCCCCGACGGCGCCCGGCAGATCCGTCAGTACAGCCTCTCCGGCCACCCCGACGACGCGCTCCAGTTCTCCGTCAAGCGCGTGACGGACGACCCCGGGGGCGAGGTCTCCAACCACCTCCACGACCGGCTCGGCGTGGGCGACACGCTGCTGGTCAGCGCCCCGTTCGGGGATGTCGCCCTGAAGGAGGGCGACGCGCCCGTGCTGCTCGCGTCCGCGGGCATCGGCTGCACCCCGATGATCGGGATGCTCTCCCACCTGGCCGCCACCGGCGCCACCCGCCGGGTGATCGTCGTCCACGCCGACCGCAGCGAGTCGGCGCACGCCTTCCGCACCGACCTCCGCCAGCTGACGGACAAGCTCCCGGACGCGGTCGCGCACATCTGGTACGAGGAGCCGGAGGACACCCGGCCCGCCGACCGCACGGGCCGGGCGGACCTCTCGCTCATCGACATCCCCGCGGGCACCACGGCCTACCTCTGCGGCCCGCTGCCCTTCCTGCGCTCGGCGCGGACCCAGCTCCTGGCGGCGGGCGTGGCGGCGGCGGACATCCACTACGAGGTCTTCGGCCCCGATCTGTGGCTGGGCGAGGGCGCCTGACGGACCGTCGGCGGACCGCGGTCGGCGGCACCCCGAGGCAGATCGTTACCCACGCGTAACTCGCGCGACCATTACCCCTGGTAAGTGATCGAGGTTACCGTCGGGTCACTTCGCTTCGGAGTGCCGCACCCCCCGCACCTCAAGCGCGGCACCGACCTCAGGAGTGTGACCGTGCGACACCCTCGCAAGGCCCTGCGCGCCACGGCCGTCGGCGCCGCCTCCGCCGCGCTGCTGGCCGGCACCGCCCTCGGCTTCGCCCCCGCGGCCCAGGCCGCCCCGGACCGCCCGGCCGCGGTGGGCCACGCCGCCGCGTCCGTGCGGTTCACCGACCTCCCCGGCTCCGGCGGCATCACCCTGAAGGGCAATGTCTTCACCCCCGGGGACGCCGGCCGCCGCTACCCCCTGATCGTGCTGCCCGCGAGCTGGGCCATGCCCCAGCTCGAATACCTCGCCCAGGCCAAGCAGCTCGCCGAGTCCGGCTATGTCGTGGTCAGTTACGCCGCCCGCGGCTTCTGGCTCTCCGGCGGGAAGATCGAGACAGCCGGCCCGCAGGACATCGCCGACGCCTCCTCGGTCATCGACTGGGCCCTCGCCCACGCGCCCGCCGACCCCGCGAAGATCGGCATGGGCGGGGTCTCCTACGGAGCGGGCATCAGCCTGATGACCGCGGCCTTCGACAAGCGCGTCAAGGCGGTCACCGCGCTGAGCGGCTGGGCCGACCTCATCGAATCGATCTACAGCGAGCACACCCAGCACAAGCAGGCCGCCGGGCTCCTCGGCGGCCTGGGCAAGCTCACCGGCAGACCGGGCGACGAACTCCAGCGCGTTCTTGAGGACTTCCTCGGCAACGACCTCTCCAAGGAGAAGGACATGCTGGCCTGGGGCGCGCGGCGCTCCCCCGCCGCCTACGTCGACCGCCTCAACGCCCAGGGCACCGCCGTCATGCTGGGCAACGCCTGGGGCGACTCGGTCTTCACCCCCGACCAGTACGCGAAGTTCTACGAGCGGCTGACCGGCCCCAAGCGCCTGGAGTTCCGCCCCGGCGACCACGCCACCGCCGAGGTCACCGGACTGCTCGGGCTGCCCAACGACACCTGGACCCACGCCCACCGCTGGTTCGACCGCTACCTCAAGGGCGACGCCAACGGCATCGACCGCGAGGCGCCCGTCCAGCTCTCCTCCCGCAGCGGCGGCGGCTACGAGTCCTACGCGAACTGGCCGGACGTCGAGCGGAACCGGCGCACGGTGGCGATGGACGGTGCGAAGACCATCCGCACCGGCGGCGACTCGGGCGCGAACGGCGGCACCGTCATCCTCTCCAACGCGCTCGACCAGTTCCTGAGGATCCCGCCGATGGTGTCCGTGCCCCTGCTGCCCCGGACCTACGCCGCCGTGTGGCAGACCGGACCCTACGGCTCCGGGCAGCAGATCCGGGGCAGCGTGCGGGTGAACACGACGATGACGAGCGACAAGGAGACGGGCACGGCGATCGCCTATCTCTACGACGTGGGGCCGCTGGGCGTGGGCAAGTTGATCAGCCACGCGCCGTACACCTTCCGGGACCAGGTGCCGGGGCGGGGCTTCGGGGTGGACCTGTCGCTCTACTCCACGGCCTACGACGTGCCGGCCGGGCACCGGCTGGCGCTGGTCGTGGACTCGGTGGACCCGCTCTACATCTCGCACAACCCCGCGGGGGCCCAGCTGTCCTTCACCGCGCCGACACTGTCGGTCCCGGTGCGCGACTAGGGGGTTCCGGGTACCAGGGTATGTGCCGCGGGTGATCGCCGGCCTGCGGCACATCCGTCCGGCGGGCTACGCCTCGCGGTAGACCCCCGGCGCCAGATAGACCGAGAACCTCGGCGTCTCACCGCCCCGGTAGGAGATGAAGTTCTGCGTACGGGAGTGCTCCAGCGGACCTTCGGTCAGCGCGCTCAGCACGGACTCGTAGCCGGTGGCGTCCATCCCCTCGGCCCGCAGGAACGCCGAGACCCGGTCCCGCGCCGCCGCGTCGCTCTCGTGGACGGGGATCATCGGTACGTACAGCGTCCCCGCCGGCACATCCCGGCCGGGCTGGAAGGCGAAGGCCGTCACGGGCGGCTTCCGCTTCCCTTCGGGGCTGTCGTCCGGGCCGTTGACGCTCCGCAGCACGCGGGCGAACGAGCCCGGCACATGGGTGGGGTCGACGGCCGACTTGGCGTCGACGGCGTCGGCGGACACGCCGGAGTGCGCGAGATAGACCTGCGCGCGGAAGCCGTCGCCGGGCACGAGGTCCATGGCCACGGAGGCGGGTTCGTGCTCCGGGCCGTAGGCGCCGCCGAGGTGCTCGGTCAGCGCGCGCCAGGGGCGTTCCAGACCGAGGCGGACCATGGCCTCTTCCGTACGGGCGGCGGCCTGTTCCCGGCCGGCGACGGCGGGGTTGAGGAAGATCTTGTAGCGGGGGTGGCCGCCGGGGACCCAGGCCACCGCGTGGGCGATGGTGAAGTAGCCCTGCGGGTCGTCGGCGGTGAAGAGGTCCTCGACCGCGAGATAAGGGTCGATGGAGACACCCGGGCGGCCGGCGAGGCGGCGGGTGAGCTCCATGCCGTCCTCCATCCGGCGCTTCGCCGGGCCCCTGGGGGACTCCAGGGAGAGCCGGACCCCGGCCTCGCGCCCGGCCCAGGCGACCGAGGTCTCGATGGGCATGCCGTCGATGGAGACCCAGCAGGCGTCCTCGGGCGGTGTGCCGACGGGGAGCCCGCCCCAGGGGCCGGTCAGTTCCCGCAGGAACGCGAGGAGCGACTCCCTGCTCCCCGCGTCGATGCCGAGGCTCTCGCGGGCACGCCACACCTTGTCGCAGGCGACCTCGGCGTAGCAGGCGGCGGGTGGGTAGCGGTCGGAGTCGAAGCGCAGCGGGCGGCCGACCATCTCGGCTATGACTCCGGTGTCCGGGGTGAAAGCACCTGACCGGAGCGGCGGTTGGGGACCGGGGCCTGCGGACTCCATCGTGTCTCCCTGTGCGTCGTGACGGCAAAAACGAGCGTGATCGTCCCACCGTGCGGCGGGGTCTGTCAGAGCTTTGCCCGACAATTGCCCGGGAGCCCGTTATCGGGTCTATGTTCCGGCCAATCTGCCGCCCTTCGCGCGCATGCGCGATCCGCTCCAGCTCGCGCCGGACCCTGGCCGGTGGACCGGCCGGGCCATGGCGGCGGAACGCCCGGTTCCCCCACCCACACCTGCGCCTTACCGGCGGTTACGCTCAGGCTTGGGGCAAGGGTTCACAAGGACGGCCGGATCATGCACGGCGGTGGTTCGCTTCACGACGTTCTGCGACATGATCGCCACACATCGTTCGCTGGTGCGTGCCGCCCGCGAATGGATGTGCCCTGTCCACATGCGGCCAACCGGAGACTGTCGGCGCCGCCGTGCTCCGGGAAGCCTGTGCAGAGGAGTTGTTGACGCGTGTCCGCACAGCACCACTCCGCCCGACCCCGGCCCACCGCCGGTGCTCCGCGTTCCTCATCCCCCGCCGATACCACCGCGCCGTCCGACGAGGCACTGCCCGCGACGCTCCCGGAGGCGTTCGCCCGGCAAGTGGCCCTCACCCCCGACGCGACCGCGCTGGTGAGCGGTGCGGACACCTCCTTGACCTACCGTCAGCTCGACGCGGTCGCGGACCGGCTGGCACGGCGGCTGACGGCGGAGGGCATGGCGCCGGGCGGCACCGTGGCGGTGCTGATGGACCGCTCGGCCGAGCTCGTGATCTCCCTGCTCGCGGTCGTCAAGTCCGGCGGCTGCTACGTCCCGTTGGACCCGCGGCAGCCGGTCTCCCGCTTGCGGTGGATCCTGGACCAGACCGGCGCCGAGCTCGTATTGACGGCGGGTCAGGCACCGGACGCGCAGCTCACCGCGGGGCGCAGGGTGCTGCCCGTGGCCGTGGACGCGCGGGACGCCGACCGGCCGGCGGTCGGCGAGGCGCCGTGCGCGCTCCCGCACCAGCTGGCGTACGTGATGTTCACCTCCGGGTCCACGGGCACGCCCAAGGGCGTCGCCGTGACCCATGAGAACGTGGTGGGCCTCGCCCGGGACCAGGCGTGGCGCGGCGGTGCGCACGGCCGGGTCCTGCTGCACTCGCCGCACGCCTTCGACGCCTCCACCTACGAGCTGTGGGTGCCGCTGCTGCGCGGTGGGGCGGTGGTCGTCGCGCCACCCGGTGACCTGGACGCGCGGAGCATCGCCGCCGCCGTCCGGGACTTCGGGATCACCGGGCTGTGGGTGACCGCGGGCCTGTTCTCGGTGCTGGCCGAGGAGGCTCCCCGGTGCTTCCTCGGGGTGCGGGAGGTGTGGACCGGCGGGGACGCGGTCTCCCCCGCGGCCGTGCGGCGGGTGCTGCTGGCGTGCCCGGAGACGGCGGTCGTCAACGGCTACGGCCCGACGGAGACGACCACCTTCGCCACCTGCCACCGGGTGGCCGACCCCGGCGGCCTGGGCACGGTCGTGCCGATCGGCGCGCCGATGGCCGGGATGCGCGCGGAGGTGCTCGACCGCCAGCTGGCGCCGGTGCCGCCCGGCGAGGTCGGCGAGCTCTACGTCGGCGGCTCGGGGCTGGCCCGCGGCTACTGGAACCGCCCCGGCCTCACCGCGGAGCGGTTCGTGGCCGACCCGCTGGGCGAGCCCGGTGCCCGCCTGTTCCGCACCGGTGACCTGGTGCGGCGCGGCCCCGAAGGGCTGCTGGAGTTCGTCGGCCGCAGCGACGACCAGGTGAAGATACGCGGCTTCAGGGTCGAGCCGGGCGAGGTCGAGGCCGTACTCGCCGGGCACCCCGGGGTCGCCCAGGCCGCGGTCGTCGTCCGGGAGGACAGGCCCGGGCAGAAGCGGCTCGTCGGCTACGTCGTGCCCGCGGAGGAGAGCGCCGCCGAGGGGCCCGCGGACGGCGCGGACCGGGTCGGCGAGTGGCAGGAGATCTACGACTCGCTGTACAGCGACGTCGCGCGGGCGCGCTTCGGCGAGGACTTCTCCGGCTGGAACAGCAGCTACGACGGCGAGCCGATCCCCCCGGCGCAGATGCGCGAGTGGCGTGACGCCACCGTGGCCCGGATCCGTGAGCTGCGGCCGCGCCGGGTGCTGGAGATCGGCGTCGGCACCGGACTGCTGATGTCCCGGCTGGCCCCGCACTGCGACGCCTACTGGGGCACGGACCTCTCCGGCCAGGTCATCGAGGCGCTGCGGCAGCTGGTGCGGCAGGACGCCGAGCTGGCGGACCGGGTCGAGCTGCGGGCCGGTGCCGCCGACGACACGGCGGGCCTTCCGGCCGGTTTCTTCGACACCGTGATCATCAACTCCGTGACGCAGTATTTCCCCGACGCCCAATACCTCGCGGACGTGCTGGCCAAGGCCGTGGGCCTGCTGGTGCCCGGCGGGTCGGTGTTCGTCGGCGACGTCCGCAATCTGCGGCTGCTGCGCGCCTTCCACACCGATGTCCGGCTGCGTCAGCCCGAGTTGCCCGCCGACCCCGGCGCCGTCCACGCGGCCGTCGAGCACGCCATGGTGCGGGAGAAGGAACTGCTGGTCGACCCGGCGTTCTTCACCGAGCTGGCGGCCGGCCTGCCGGACCGGGTGGGCAGTGAGGTGCGGGTGAAGCGCGGGCGGGCGGTCAACGAGCTGACGCGCTACCGCTACGACGCCGTCCTGCGCAAGCTGTCCGCCGAGGAGCAGGACCCCTCTCCCGTACGGCAGTTGCCGTGGGGCGAGGACGTCTGCACGCTCGACGACCTCGCGGCCGTCCTGCGCGCGGAGCCGCCGGCCGGCGACATTCTGCTGACGGGCGTGTCGGACAGCCGGCTCGCGCCGGTGGCCGACGCGCTGCGCGCCCTGGAGGGCGGTACGGGCCGGGTCCGCGCCCTGAGCGCGCGTGACGACACCGACACCGACACCCTTGAGCGCCTCCACGAGCTGGCCGACGGGCTGGGCCTGCGGGCCTCGGCCGCCTGGTCCGCCGCCGACGACGGCACCCTGGACGTGCTCCTGACGCCGCGCCGCCCGGGCTCGGTGGGCGGGCTGCGGAAGCCGGCGGGCGTGCCGCTGTCCTCGCTGGTCAACGCCCCCGCGTCCGCGCGGGACACCGGCGCGCTGGTCTCCTCGGTCCGGGCGTATCTGCGCGAGCGGCTGCCCGACTATCTCGTCCCGGCCGCGACGGTGGTGCTGGAGACCCTGCCGCTGACCCCGAACGGCAAGGTCGACCGGCGCCGCCTGCCCGAGCCCGGCACCGGGTCCGCCGAGGGCGGCCGGGCGCCCCGCGATCCGCTCGAAGAGCTGCTGTGCGGGCTGTTCGCCGACATCCTGGGGGTCTCCGGGGTCACGATCGACGACAGCTTCTTCACGCTGGGCGGGCACTCGCTGTCCGCGACCCGGCTGAGCACCCGGCTGCGGTCCGTCCTCGGCCTGGAGCTGCCGGTGCGCGCCGTCTTCGAGACGCCGACGGTCGCCGGGCTGGCCGAGGCCGTGCGCCAGGCGTCGGCCGGGGACCGCCCGCCGCTGGAGCCCGCGGCGCGCCCGGAGGAGGTGCCGCTGTCGTTCGCCCAGCGCAGGCTGTGGTTCCTCGACCACCTCCAGGGCCCGGGCGCCGCCTACAACGTCCCGCTCGTGCTCGATCTGGACGGCGAGCTCGACCGCGCGGCGCTCGAAGCGGCGCTCGGCGACGTGCTGGCCCGGCACGAGAGCCTGCGGACGGTCTTCCCGGAGACCGCCGGGGTGCCACGGCAGCTGGTCCTGGACACGGCCGCCGCGCGCCCGCGGCTGGAGGTGAGCGCGGTGGCGCCGGAGGAGCTGGACGCGGCGGTGGCCGCCGCGGTCCGGCACCCCTTCGACCTGGCGGCCGAGATCCCGGTCCGGGCGCGGCTGTTCACCACCGGCCCCGCCCGGCACATCCTGGCGCTGGTCGTTCACCACATCGCGTGCGACGGCTGGTCGCTGGCGCCGCTGTGGCGCGATCTCGCGACCGCCTACGCCGCCCGTCGCGCCGGGAGCGCGCCCGACACCGAGCCGCTGCCGGCGCAGTACGCCGACTACACCCTGTGGCAGCGCCGGCTGCTGGGCGAGGAGGACGACGCCGACAGCCTGGTGTCCCGTCAGATCGCCTACTGGACCGAGGCGTTGACCGGCCTGCCCGAGTGCGCCGAGCTGCCCGTGGACCGGCCCCGCCCGCAGGTGGCCTCGCACCGGGGCGACACCCTGCACTTCACGGTCGACGCCGATCTGCACCGGCGGATCACGGAACTGGCCGCGGGCTGCGGGGCGAGCCCCTTCATGGTCGTGCACGCCGCGCTGGTGACGCTGCTGACGAAGCTGGGCGCGGGCCCCGACATCGCGGTCGGCACCCCGGTCGCGGGCCGCACCGACCACGCGCTCGACGGCCTCGTCGGGTTCTTCGTCAACACCCTGGTGCTGCGCACGGACACCTCCGGGAACCCCGCGTTCCGCGATCTGCTGGCCCGGGTCCGGGAGACGGACCTGGCCGCGTACGCCCATCAGGACGTGCCCTTCGAGCGGCTGGTCGACGCCCTCGCCCCGGCGCGCGGCCTCGCCCACCACCCGCTGTTCCAGGTGCTGCTGGCGATGCAGAACGCCCCGCGGGGCGCGGCGGAGCTGCCGGGCCTGAGCGTGGCGGAGCGGGCGGTCGGCACCGGGGCGTGCCGGTTCGACCTGTCGCTGAGCCTGCGGGAGCGGCACGGCGCGGACCAGCGGCCGCTGGGCATCGACGGGGTCGCGGAGTACAGCACCGATCTCTTCGACCGGTCCACCGTCGAGCGCCTCGTCCACCGCTTCCTGCGGCTTCTCGACGCGGTCACCGCCGACCCCGGCCGCCGGCTCGGCTCGCTCGACGTGCTGCTGCCCGACGAGCGTGAGCGGCTGCTGGCGCAGAGCGGTGACGACGTCCCCACGACACCCCTCGGGCATCTGCCGGAGCTGTTCGAGGCGCAGGTGCGGCGGACGCCGGACGCGACCGCGCTGGTCCACGACGACGGCACCGGCGTCATGGAGACGCTGACGTTCCGTGAGCTGAACGCGCGGGCCAACCAGCTCGCCCGGTATCTGATCGGCTGCGGCGCGGGGCCTGAGCGGTTCGTGGCGATCGCCCTGCCGCGTACGGCCGAGTCCGTCGTCGCGACGCTCGCGGTGCTGAAGGCGGGAGCCGCCTATCTGCCGCTGGACGCCGGCTATCCGGCGGCCCGGCTGGCGTATATGGCCGAGGACGCCCGGCCCGCGATCCTGCTCACCGACTCCGGCACGTCGCTGCCACTGCCGGAGGGCACCGGGCCGCGGACGATCGTGCTGGACCGGGACGAGACCCGGCGGGCCGTCGCCCTGTGCTGGGAGTCCGATGTCGCCGACAGCGAGCGGCTCGGGCCGCTGGCCTGCGCGTCGCCCGCCTATGTCATCTACACCTCCGGTTCGACCGGCCGCCCCAAGGGCGTCGTGGTCACCCACGCGGGAGTCGCCGGCGTGGTCGAGGCGCAGGTGCGGCGGTTCGGGGTGACGGCGGCGAGCCGGATCCTGCAGTTCGCCTCGCACAGCTTCGACGGCGCGGTGTGGGAGCTGTGCGGCGGGCTGCTGACCGGCGCCACCCTGGTGATGGCGCCCGCGGAGCTCACCGCGCCCGGCCCGGAGCTGGCCGCGCTGGTCGAGCGGCACCGGATCACGCACGCGACACTGCCCCCGGCCGCGCTGTCGGTGATGGAACCCGACGATCTGCCGTCGCTGCGCTGGCTGATCACCTCGGGCGAGGCGCCGTCCGCCGAGACGGTGCGGCGCTGGTCGGCGGGGCGGAGGCTGCTCAACGGCTACGGCCCGACGGAGACCACGGTGTGCGCGACGCTCAGCGCACCGCTGTCCGGCGGCGGGACGCCCCCGATCGGGCGGCCCACCGTGGGCGCCCGCGCCTATGTCCTGGACCGCGACCTGTGCCTGGTGCCGCCGGGGGTGCCCGGGGAGCTCCATGTGTCGGGCGCCGGGCTGGCCCGCGGCTATCTGCACCGCCCGGCGCTGACCGCGGAGCGGTTCGTGGCCGACCCGTTCGGGGCGCCGGGTGAGCGGATGTACCGCACCGGCGACACGGTGCGGTGGAGGGCCGACGGCGAGCTGGAGTTCATCGGCCGGACCGACGGACAGATCAAGATCCGCGGTTTCCGTATCGAGCCCGGCGAGGTCGAGGCCGTGCTGGGCGCCCAGCCGGGCGTGGCCCAGGCGGCCGTCGTCCCGCGCCGGGACGCCCGCGGCGGTACGTATCTGGCGGCGTACGCGGTGCCCTCCGGTGACGCGGCGGGCCTGCTGGACGGGGCCGCGCTGCGCGACCGTCTGGCCGGTCTGCTGCCCGGCTATATGGTGCCGTCCGCGGTCGTGGTCCTCGACTCCCTGCCGGTGACGGCCACGGGCAAGGTGGACCGCGCCGCGCTGCCCGAGCCCGACTTCGGGGCGCTGTCCACGGGCCGGGAGCCCCGCAACCCGCGCGAGCAGATCCTGTGCGAGCTGTTCGCCGAGGTGCTGGGCGTGCCCCGGGTGACCATCGACGACAGCTTCTTCGACCTGGGCGGGCACTCGCTGCTGGTGACCCGGGTGATCAGCGGGGTGCGCCGCCGCCTCGGCGTCGAACTGCCCGTCCGCACGCTCTTCGAGCGGCAGACGGTGGCCACGCTGCTGGAGGCCGTCGACGCCCCGGCCACGGCCGGCGAGGCGCCCGCGCGGACGCGGGCGGACCTCGCCGCGGAGGCCGTCCTGGACCCGGCGATCACCGTGGGCCGGCCGGCTGGGCGCGGGCGGGCGGAGGGCCGGGAGACGATCCTGCTGACCGGCGCCACCGGCTTCCTCGGGGCGTTCCTGCTGCGTGAGCTCCTGGACCGGACGAGCGCGGACATCCACTGCCTGGTGCGCGCCGACAGCGCCGCGCAGGCGGACCGCCGGATCCGGCGGAACATGGCGGAGTACGGGCTGTGGAACGAGTTCTCCCGCAGCCGGATCGTGGCCGTCCCCGGCGACCTGGAGAAGCCGCTGCTCGGCCTGACCCCCGAGCGCTTCGAGGCGCTGGCGGGCCTGGTCGACGCGGTCTACCACAACGGCGCGCGTGTCAGCGCGGTCGACCCGTACGAACGGCTGCGCGCGGCGAACGTCGCGGGCACCCAGGAAGTGCTGCGGCTGGCGGCCCGGTTCGCCACGCCCGTGCACTACGTCTCCACCGCCGCCGTGTCGGTGGGCACCGACGAACTCCCCGGCCCGGTGCCCGAGTCGCACCGGGTGCCGCCGGAAGCCGTCCTGCCCGGCGGCTACACCGAGAGCAAGTGGGTGGCCGAGCAGCTCGTCCGGCAGGCGGGCGAGCGCGGGCTGCCGGTGACCGTCCACCGGTGC
Organism: Streptomyces sp. NPDC025618; assembly: GCF_055558795.1. Taxonomy (NCBI): domain Bacteria; kingdom Bacillati; phylum Actinomycetota; class Actinomycetes; order Kitasatosporales; family Streptomycetaceae; genus Streptomyces; species Streptomyces sp. NPDC025618. Next base: position 48,410 of record NZ_JBVHLW010000011.1, read on the forward strand.
GGGCGCGTCAGCGGACACACCGTCAGCGGCGCCGGTTCGAGCCGGGACGTGTTCTGGCAGCTCGTACGCGCCATGCTCGTCCTCGGCGCCGTGCCCCGCCCGGCGGCCGACGGCACGGAGCCGGTGGTCGACCTGATCCCCGCCGACTGGACGGCGGCCGCCATCGTCCACCTCTCCCGCACCCCGGGCGCGGAGGGCCTCGCGCACCACCTCACCTGCCCGTCGCCCGTCCCCTTCGAGACCGTACTCGGCCATCTGCGGGAGTACGGATACCGCCTGGAGAGCCTGGATCTCGACGACTGGACCCACCTCCTGCGGGAGCGCGCCGACACGGCGGCGGACGGCGGGCCGGCCGCGGGCGAGGGGCTGCTCGACGCGGCCGTGCTGCTCACGGACACCCTCCCCGCGCTCGCCCGCGTGGGCCGGATCCGCCTGGACCGCACCAACACCCTGGCGGGGCTGGCCGGTTCGGGCCACGAGTTCCCGCCGCTCGACGGAGAACTGATCCGCCGTTACGCCGACTTCTTCGTCTCGTCCGGCTTCTTCCCGCCGCCCGCCACGCGCTGAGCGGCGCCGTCACCGTGCCGGGGCCAGGCCCCGGCACGCCCTCCACGGAAAGGTACGCATCGTGAGCAATCCCTGGGACGACACCGAGGGCACCTTCCTCGTGCTGGTCAACGACGAGGGACAGCACTCCCTGTGGCCGTCCTTCACCACCGTCCCCGCCGGGTGGACCGCCGTCCGCGGCCCCGCCACCCGCGACGAGTGCCTCGCCTACATCGAGGAGAACTGGACCGACATGCGCCCCAAGAGCCTCGTCGAGCACCAGTCGCGGCTCTCGGAGGTGCGGTCCGCATGAGCAACGACGAACGCGCGCCCCTCAGCTACCCGTTCAGTGAAGCGGTCGCCCTGGACGTCGACCCGCTCTACGCGAAGCTGCGCGCCGAGGAGCCCGTCGTACGGGTCAGCTGCCCTTTCGGCGAAGACGCCTGGCTGGTCACCAAGCACGCGGACATGAAGACGATCCTCGGGGACCCCCGGTTCAGCCGGGCACTGGCCGCCGAGCACGACGAGTCCCGGATGACCCCGCTGCCCATCCACACCAGCATCCTGGGCATGGACTCCCCCGACCACACCCGGCTGCGCCGGCTGCTCGCCAAGGTCTTCACGATGCGCCGGGTCGAGCTGCTGCGCCCGCGCGTCGAGGAGGAGGCGAACCGGCTGATCGACGAGCTGGTCGCGGCGGGGCCACCGGGTGACCTGATGGAGGGCTTCGCGGTGCCCTTCGCGGGCACCGTGGTGTGCGACCTGCTCGGCGTGCCCTTCGAGGACCGGGAGCAGTTCCGCGGCTGGCTGGACGCCTTCTCCGCCACCACCGTGATGACGGAGGAGGAGATCGAGGCCGACACCCAGCGGCTGCACGGCTATATCGGGCAGCTGATGGTGCGCCGGCGCGCGCGGCCGCAGGACGACCTCATCAGCGCCATGGTCAAGGCCAGCGACGAGGAGGAGAAGCTCTCCGAGAAGGAGCTCGTCGAGCTGGCCAGCGTGCTGCTGATAGCCGGTCACGAGACGGTCTCCTCGCAACTGATCGACTCCCTGCACGTGCTGTTCACCCACCCGGAACAGCTGGAGATGCTGCGCGGCAAGCCCGAGCTCATGCCGGGCGCGGTCGAGGAGCTGATGCGCTACGTACCGCTCATCTCCCATGTGACCTTCGCGCGTTACGCGACGGAGGACGTGGAACTCAGCGGGACGCTCGTGCGCGCGGGGGAATCCGTGCTGCCCGCGATTCCGTCCGCGAACCGCGATGAATCGGTCTTCGAGAACGCCGATGTGTTCGACCTCACGCGAGAGCACAATCCGCATCTGGGATTCGGTTACGGAATCCACCGCTGCCTCGGCGCCCCGCTCGCCCGGCTGGAAATGCAGGTGGCGCTGGATTCGCTGCTGACGCGGCTGCCGGAGCTGCGGTGTGCCGTTCCCGTGGAATCGCTGGAATGGAAGGACGGCATGCAGGTGCGCAGCCTGCTGGAGCTGCCGGTCGTCTGGTGACCCGGCGGTAAAAAGAAAAAAGGGGGGCCTCCTCGCGGACGCGAGGAGGCCCCCCTTTCGCCAAGTGCCTCAGGCGAGGCGCCAGTCGGGGGCCGTGGGGCTGCTGTCCCGGGTCGCGCCGGGGTCGCGGCTCACCACCGGGTCGAGGGCCGCGTCGATCGCCGCCATGACGTCGGCCTCCAGCCGGACCTCGGCCGCCTTGGCGTTGTCGGTGATCTGCTCGGGGCGGGAGGCGCCGAGCACGGCGGAGGCGACGTTCGGGTGCTGGAGCACCCAGGCGAGGGAGAGTTGAGCCACTGTCAGGCCGAGGTCGGCGGCGAGGGGCCGCAACTGCTGCACGCGGGAGAGGACGTCGTCCTTGAGCCAGCCCGCCAGCACCGGCGAGCCGTCGTTGGAGTCCAGGGCCCGGGACTGCTCCGGCCACCGCTGGCCGGGCAGGTATTTGCCGGACAGGACGCCCTGGGCCAGGGGCGACCAGACGATCTGCCCGACGCCGAGCTCCTCACAGGCGGGCATCACCTCCCCCTCGGGCACCCGCCACAGGGCGGAGTACTGCGGCTGGTTGGAGATCAGCGAGATCCGCAGCTCCCGGGCCAGCGCGTGCCCGCGCCGGATCTGGTCGGCGGTCCATTCGGAGACCCCGATGTAGTGCGCCTTTCCGGCGTGCACCACGTCGGCGAGTGCCTCCATGGTCTCCTCCAGCGGGGTGGAGGGGTCGAAGCGGTGGGCCTGATAGACGTCGACGTGGTCCGTGCCCAGCCGGCGCAGGGAGTTGTCGATGGACTCGGAGATGTGCTTGCGGGAGAGGCCGAGGTCGTTGCGGCCGGGGCCGGTGGGCGCGAAGACCTTGGTGAGGATCTCCAGTCCTTCCCGCCGCTCGCCTTTCAGCGCCCGCCCGAGGGATTCCTCGGCGAGCGTGTCCGCATAGACGTCCGCGGTGTCGAAGGTGGTGATTCCGGAGTCGAGCGCGGCCCGCACACAGGCGAGTTCCGTCTCCTCACTTCTCGAAGAACTCCGGGTGAGCCAGTTGCCGTAAGCGACCCGGCTGACTATCAATCCGCTGCGTCCCAGGTGACGGAAATCCATGGGCCCACATTAGCAACGGAGTTGGGCCGGTCCGCCAGAACGCGGAATTCACGGCCCGTGGGCTCCGGCACCCGGCAGCAGCGTGCCGGGCTCGGGCTCCGCGACCTCGACGGCCTCGGTCTTGACGCTGCCCCGCTGGCGTCGCGCGGCCACGTGGGCGAGCCACGAGAGGATCATGCACATCCCGATGTAGATCGGCGAGATGATCATGACGACGGGGATGAACGGGAGCCCGTAGTCCAGATTGCTGGCGATCAGCTTGCCCGCGTGCAGGAACTCCTCGTAGGTGATCAGGAAGCCCAGCGAGGTGTCCTTCAGGGCGACGACGAGCTGGCTGATGATCGTCGGCAGCATCGCCCGCAGGGCCTGCGGGACGAGAACGTACGTCATCACCTGGGTCTTGTGCATGCCCAGGGAGTAGGCCGCCTCCCGCTGGCCGCGCTCGACGGAGTTGACGCCGGTGCGGAAGACCTCCGCGAGCACCGAGCCGTTGTAGAGGGTCAGTCCGGTGACGAGGGCGGGCAGGGGCTGCACCTTGAGGGCGACGAAGACGAAGAAGATCATGACCAGCACCGGCATCGCGCGGAAGAACTCCACGACCAGGGTGGCGATCCAGCGCACGGGCCGGTGCTCGGAGAGCCGGGCCGTGGCGAGCACCCCGCCCAGCGCCAGGGAGAGCACGGCGGCGTAGGCGAATGCCTTCAGGGTGTTGCCGAGCCCGCGCAGCAGCAGTTCCTGGATGCCCTTGTAGGTGAAGGGGTCCCACTTCTGGACCGTGAACTGGTGGGTGTCGAAGAGGAGATACACGAACCACACGACGAGACCGACGATCACGGCGGTCGCCGCGAGGCCGTACACCAGGTGCCGCCGCCGGGCCTGGGGGCCCGGGATGTCGTAGAGCGCGGTCGTGGTCATCGGGCGACTCCCCAGCGCTTCTCCAGCACGTTGAAGACCGCGCTGATGGTCAGGGTCACGATCAGATAGCCGACGGCGATCCAGACGAAGGACCAGATGATGCTGTAACCCAGCTCGTTGAGGGTCTTGTAGGTGCCGAGCAGCTCGGTGACGCTGAACGACCCGGCGATCGCGGAGTTCTTGGCGAGGGCGATCAGCGTCGAGCCGACCGGCGGGATGACCGAGCGGAACGCCTGCGGCAGCACGATCGCGCCGAGGGTCTGGGTGAAGGTCATCCCGAGGCTGCGGGCGGCCTCGCCCTGGCCGGTCGGCACGGTGTTGATGCCGGAGCGCACGGCCTCGCAGATGAAGGCCGAGGTGTAGCAGCCGAGGGCGAGCACCGCGAAGAGCTGGAAGGGCAGCACCACGCCGAACCGCGGCAGGCCGAGCAGCACCGAGAAGAACAGCAGGGTGAGCGGGGTGTTGCGCAGCACCGTCACCCACACCGTGCCGAGGACGCGCAGCGAGCCGACGGGGGCGACGCGGAAGGAGGCCATCACGAAGCCGAGGACGAGCGCGAGCAGGGAGGCGTAGACGGTGAGTTCGACGGTGCCGAGCAGCCCCTTGCCGTAGAGGGACCAGTTGTCGGTCAGGACGTTCATGACGTGCTCCCGTAGCGGTCGACGGCCGGGGGCGGCGGGGCCGGCACCCCGGACAGGCCGAGGGTGGCGTCGTACGCCTTCTTCCAGTCGCCGTTCCTCTCGTGCGCCTCGATGGCGTCGTCGAGGGCGAGGCGCAGGGCGGTGTCACCGCGCGGCACGCCGATGCCGTAGGGCTCCTTGGAGAAGGGCTTGCCCGCCATCCTCAGCTCGTCGGGCGCCTTGGCGGCGAAGCCCATGAGGATCGTGTCGTCGGTGGTGACGGCGTCCACCTGGAGGCTGAGGAGGTTGTCCACGCAGATCGAGTAGGTGTCGTAGGCGACGGCGGTCGCCCTGGGGTAGTCGCGCTCGATGCGCTGGAGCGGGGTGGAGCCGGCCGCCGAGCAGACCTTCCTGCCCGCGAGGTCCCGCGGCCCGTCGATGCCCGTCTCGTCCTTGCGCACCAGCAGCGACTGCCCGGCGATGTAGTAGGGGCCCGCGAAGCCGACCTGGCGTTTGCGCAGGTCGTTGATGGTGTAGGTGCCGACGTAGTAGTCGATCTGACCGTTCTGGAGGGCCGTCTCGCGGTTGGCGGAGGCGATGGTGCGAAAGCGGATCGTCTTCGGGTCGAAGCCGAGCGAGGCGGACATCATCTTGGCGATCTCGATGTCGTAGCCGGAGTAGACGCCGGTCGCGGGGTCCTTCTCGCCGAGGTAGGGCTGGTCCTCCTTGGCGCCGACGACGAGGTGGCCGCGGCTCCTCGCGGCCCGCCAGGTGGCGGAGCCGGTCAGCTCGAAGCCGGTGTCCACGTGGTAGACGGGCAACTGGTCGGCGCGGGGGCCCTTGACCGGCGGGCTGCCCTCCTTGCCGCAGGCGGCGGCGAGCAGGGCGAGGGCGGCGAGGGCCAGGGCGGCGGTCGCGCGGCGCGTACGGCTCGTCATCAGCGTCTTCACCCGCCCCTCAGTGCTTGAGGATCTTGGAGAGGAAGTCCTTGGCCCGGTCGCTCTCGGGAGCGGTGAAGAAGTCCTCCGGGGTGCGGTCCTCGACGATGCGGCCGTCCGCCATGAAGACGACGCGGTTGGCGGCGGAGCGGGCGAAGCCCATCTCGTGGGTGACGACGACCATGGTCATGCCGTCCCGCGCGAGCTGCTGCATGACCTCCAGCACCTCGTTGATCATCTCCGGGTCGAGCGCCGAGGTGGGCTCGTCGAAGAGGAGCGCCTTGGGGTCCATCGCCAGGGCGCGGGCGATGGCCACGCGCTGCTGCTGGCCGCCGGAGAGCTGGGCGGGGTACTTCTCCGCGTGGGCCAGCAGGCCGACGCGCTCCAGCAGTTCGCGCGAGCGCTTGTCGGCCTCCTCCCTGCCGCGCTTGCGGACCTTGACCTGGGCCAGGGAGACATTGGCGAGCACGGTCTTGTGGGCGAAGAGGTTGAAGGACTGGAAGACCATGCCCACCTCGGCGCGCAGCCGGGCCAGCTCCCGGCCCTCGTCGGGCAGCGGGTGGCCGTCGAGGGTGATGGTGCCGGACTCCACGGGCTCCAGGCGGTTGATGGTCCGGCAGAGGGTGGACTTCCCGGAGCCGGAGGGGCCGATGACCACGACCACCTCGCCCCGGCCGACCGTCAGGTCGATGTCCTTGAGGACATGCAGCTTTCCGTAGTGCTTATTGACATTCCGCAGTTCGATCAGAGGATCGACGGCCATACCCAGCCCTACCCACTCTCAGCTGTCCCGCGGTCGACACACGCTATCGGCGCAAACTACCGGCGCCGTACCGGACTTCATCGCTGACACGCTCATATATACGGATTCGGCGCGCTACGCCCGCCATTTGCCCTAGGTACACAGACCGGCCTGGGTACCTAGCCTGTGTAGCGTCGAACTGGGGGAGACTCGGGGGAAGGAGCCGGGGGTGGGCGACAGCAGGCCCGTCTATCTGCGCATCGCGGACGATCTGCGCCGCCGCATCGACGAGGGAGGGCTCGCCGTGGGGGACCGCATCCCCTCGCGGTCGGAGCTCAAGCGCGCGTACGCGGCCAGCGACCAGACGGTGGACCGCGCGGTGCGCGTCCTGAAGGCGGCGGGATACGCGGAGGGCCAGTTCGGGCGGGGCGTCTTCGTCACCGACCGGGTGCCGCTGGGCAGTCTGCTGCGCTCGACGGGCGCCGTCGACTCCCCCTTCGCCGCCCGGATGACGGCCCGGGACACCGCCCTGACCTGGGAGGCGTCCTCCAGCGAGGCGCCCGCCTCGGACCGGGTCGCCCAGCGGCTGCGGATCGGAGCGGGCGAGCGGGTGCTCTGCACGCAGTACGAGTACCTCGCCAACCGGCACCCGGTGCAGCTCGCCACCAGCTGGGAACCACTCGCCATCACCGAGGGCACCGACGTGGTGCTCCCCGAGCGCGGGCCCTACGCCCGGCGCGGCGTGCGCGGCAGGCTGGCGGCGATCGGCATCCGGGTCGTACGGGCGCAGGAGCTGGTGGGCTCGCGCCCGGCGACGACACCGGAGGCGGAGGCACTCGGCTGCGCGGCCGGGCAGTGCGTCACGGTCGTCGAGCGCACCCACTTCGACGGGGACGGCCGGGCGGTGGAGACCTCCGACATCGTGGTCCGCGCCGACCGCTGGCGGCTGGAGTACGACATCCCCTTCATCAGCTGACCTCGCGGGGCGGACTCCGCGCGTGGACTGCGCGGCCGCGTCCCCCGCGCCGCGGCGGTGTCCTCACACGCCGGACGGGCTGGATGTGCCGCACGTCATCGGCCCGCGACGGATCAAGCTCGTGGGGGCCTCCCCCAGCGGCAGCCGGAGACCGGGATCGCCCGGCGCCGCGGGCGGCAGGACGGCCCGCGCCGGGCCATCGCGCGGCGCGGCGGATCAGTTCTCCGCGAGCTCCCCGTAGATCTGCGACAGCTCCGGCGCGCCGTCGGCCGCCCAGCTCTGGCCCGCCTCGACCACGTCGATCTCCCGGCCGTTGGCGAGCCGGACGACCGGCTGCCCGTCGGAGCGGATCCACCAGCCGGCGCCCTCGACCGTGCGCACGACGACCGTGCCCAGATACAGCCCCGCGTCGTTGCCCAGCCACGGCAGCAGCTCGGGGTCCTCGCGCCAGCGCGGCTGGAGCTGGTCCAGTGCCCCCAGGGACATCGGCGAGTCGTCGAGGACGGCTCCCGCCGACTCCGCGTGCGCGCGCAGCAGTTCGCATTCCGACAACAGCTCGGCCAGGCCCTCCGGGTCCCGGTCGACCGCGTCCGCCAGCGCCACCCCGTGGCCCGGGGCGTGCCGCTTGCGCCAACTGTCCAAGAAGGGAATGTTCATACCGGACAGGATCGCACTCGCACGGATGGCCTCACCACAGGCGCGCGGCGCCCGACGTGGCCGGTTGGCCTCCTTGACGTTCCCCAGGCGTCTCCTTAGCTTCATGCCGCCACATTCAGAGCGGGGAACGCTGGGAGGCATGACTCACATGCTCCGGACATCGAGGCTCGGCGGGGTACGGCACAGACGGTGGGCGGCGGCGGGGTTCGTCGCGGCGGGCGCCGTCTGCGCCGTTGCCGCAGCGAACACCCCGGCGCTCGCCGACACCGCGCGACGTGCGAGAGAGCCGCTCCCCTTGGAGCGGCTCTTCGACAACACGGCGGTCCGCGGGGACACCCGTCCGGGCGACGCCGATTTCGACGGCGCGGGCAACGCGCTGCCGGCCGAGGACCTCGACGCCGCGGGCTGGAGCCCGGGCCGCGCCCTGGCCATCGACCGCTCCCCGCTCCGCTGGCCGCGCTCCGCCGCAGGTCAGCCGGACAATGTGCGGGCCGCGGGGCAGACCGTCCGGCTCCGCGGCAGCGGGGAGGCGCTCTCCTTCCTTGTCGCGGGGACCACCAAGGGCGCGCCGGGCCAGGAGGTCACCGGCACCGGCACCGTCCGCTACCGCGACGGCTCCCGCGGCACCTACCGGCTGACCGCGCCCGACTGGCGGCGCGGCCCCCTCACGACGAAGGCCGTCGGGCTCCCCCACCTCGCGGCGCCCGACGGCCAACGGGCGGAGACCACACGGCTGTACGCGGTGACGGTCCCGGTCGCGCGCGACCGCGAGGTCGACTCGGTCGTGCTGCCGGACGAGGCGGATCCGGACACCGCCCTGCACGTCTTCTCGATGGCGTTGCGGGGTCCCACGAACGGGTGGACCGGCAGCTGGGCGGCCTCACCTTCGGGTTACGCCAAGGTGGGGCCGTGGACCGACCGGACGCTGCGGCTGGTCGTGCACGGCAGCGCGGGCGGGCCGCGCACCAGGATCCGGCTGGAGAACACCTTCGCGCCGCGCCCGGTGCGCGTCGGGCACGCGAGCGTGGCGCTCCAGGAGCGCGGCGCGGCGGCGGCCGGCCCGCCCCGGGCGCTGACCTTCGGCGGCCGCCCCGGGGCCGAACTGCCCGCGGGAGCGCAGCAGTTCAGCGACCCGCTGGGATTCCGCGTGCCCGAGGGCGCCGACCTCCTGGTGAGCATCCACCTGCCGGGCACGGTCCGGGCGCTGCCCGTGCACAGCTATATCGACTCGGTGTCCTATCTGACGGCCGACAACGCCGGTGACCGCACGGGCGACCGCGGCGCCGACGCGTACGCCGCGAAGCTCGACTCCTGGCCGCTGCTGACGGGCGTGGACGTCGGGGACGGCGCCGGGTCCGTGGTGACCCTCGGGGACTCGATCACCGACGGCGAGCGGTCGACGCCGGGCTCCAACGGACGCTGGCCGGACCTGCTGGGCCGACGGCTGCGCGGACAGCACTCCGTGCCGAAGTTCGGGGTGCTCAACGAGGGGATCTCCGGCAACCACGTGGTCAACGACCGCTATCCGGGCGACAACACCAGCACGATCCTCAGCGGGGTCAGCGCGGGCCACCGGCTGGAGCGTGACGTGCTGGCGCAGACCTCGGCCCGTACGGTCATCGTCTTCGAGGGCGTCAACGACATCCGGGCGGGCACCACGGCCGCGCGGGTGATCCCGGCGCTGCGGGAGATGGCGGCGCGGGCGCACGAGCGCGGCATGCGGTTCGTCGCCGCGACCATCGCGCCCTGCGGCGGCTTCCACGACTGCACACCGGCCGCCGAGGCGGAGCGCACCGCCATCAACCGGCACATCCGGGCGAACGGCGGCACGTACGACGCGGTGCTCGACTTCGACGCCGCCATCCGCGACCCCCGCCGGCCCGACCGGATGCTGCCGGCCTTCGACGGCGGTGACCACCTGCACCCCAACGACGCCGGGATGCGGGCCTTCACCGACGCGGTCGACCTGCGCAAGCTGATCTGACGGCGCGGGGCGGGGGCGCCAGGACCTCAGACGTCCAGGTCGACGACGACCGGGGCGTGGTCCGAGGCGCCCTTGCCCTTGCGCTCCTCCCGGTCGACATAGGCGTCCTTCGCCGCCTGGGCGAAGGAGGCGTTGCCGTAGACCAGGTCGATGCGCATGCCCTTGTTCTTGGGGAAGCAGAGCTGGCGGTAGTCCCAGTAGGTGTACGGGCGGTCGTACTTCAGGGGGCGGGGCACGACGTCGGACAGGCCGAGGTCGCGCAGGGCGCCGAGGGCGGCGCGCTCGGCGGGCGTGACGTGCGTGGCGCCCTCGAAGACCGCCGGGTCGAAGACGTCCTCGTCGGCCGGCGCGATGTTGAAGTCGCCGAGCACCGCGAACGGCCGCTCCCCCTCGGCGTCCGCGGCGACGGCGTCGCGCAGGGCCTCCAGCCAGCGCAGCTTGTAGGCGTAGTGGTCGTGGCCGACCTCGCGGCCGTTGGGCACGTAGACCGACCAGAGGCGGGCGCCCCCGCAGGTCGCGGAGATCGCCCGGGGCTCCTGCGCGCCGTCGTAGTCGGGGCCGCCGGGCAGGCCGGTGACCACGTCCTCCAGGCCCACCCGGGAGAGCAGGGCGACGCCGTTCCACCGGCCGGTGGCGTTGACCGCCGCCTCGTAACCCAGCTCGCGGAGCGCGTCGAACGGGAAGGCGTCCTCCCCGCACTTGGTCTCCTGTATGCACAGCACGTCCGTGCCGCTGCTCTCCAGCCAGGCCAGCAGCCTCGGGAGACGGGCGGTGATCGAGTTCACGTTCCAGGTGGCGATGCGCATGGGCCAACCCTAACCGCCGGGTGTGACAACGCCGGAGAGCGTCAGAGGGTGAGGGCCTCGCCGGGCGCCAGGCGGGTGTGGTTCGCGCCGCCCGGCCCCTCCGGGCCCAGCATCCGGTCGTAGACCGGCCGGGCCAGGTCGGTGAGCAGCGCGTCGTGGATGTCGACGGCGCGCCGCGGGCCGACCTCCCGGAGGTAGTCGATGACCTCGGAGACCTTGTTCCACGGGGCCATGACCGGGAGCATCAGGGTGTCGACGGGCCTGCCGGGCACGGTCAGCGCGTCCCCGGGGTGGAAGACCGAACCGTCCACGAGATAGCCGACGTTGGTGATCCGGGGGATGTCCGGGTGGATCACCGCGTGCAGCTGTCCGTGCACCTCCACCTCGAACCCGGCCGCGGTGAAGGTGTCCCCCTCGCCGACGGTGTGCACCCGGCCGGGAAAGGCCGCCGAGACCTGTTCGGCGACGCTGCGGAGCGTCCACAGCTCGGCGGCCGGGTTGGCGTCCAGCGCGGCACGCAGCCGGTCCTCGTTGAAGTGGTCGATGTGCTCGTGGGTGACGAGGATCGCGTCCGCGCCGACGGCCGCGTCCTCCTCGCTGAAGGCGCCGGGATCGATGACGAGCGTGCGGCCGTCCTTCTCCAGACGGACGCACGCGTGGCTCTTCTTGGTCAGCTTCATGATCCCCATAGTGCTACGCGGGCCTACGCGTGCGGGGCCGACCCGGCCACATCGACCAGCCGGCCCGGACCGAGGAGGCGGGGCTAAGCGTGCGGGGCCGGCCCCTCCGCGATGACGCGCCGGGCGACCTGGAAGGCGGCGTGGGCGGCGGGCAGGCCGCAGTAGACGGCGGTGTGCAGAAGCGTTTCCTTGATCTCGTCCGGGGTGAGGCCGCAGCGCAGCGCGGCACGCGTGTGCAGGGCGAGGTCGTCGACGTGGCCGCCCGCGGTGAGGGCGGTCAGGGTGATCAGGGCGCGCGACCGGCGGTCGAGCCCCGGCCGGTCCCAGACCCCGCCCCAGGCGTAGCGGGTGACGAAGTCCTCGTAGTCACCGGTGAGCTCGTCCCCGGCCGCTTCGGCGGCGTCCGCGTGGGCGTCGCCGAGGACCTCGCGCCGGATGAGCGCGCCGCGCTCGTACGGGTCCGGGGCGGCGGGCGCCGGTTCCGCGTCCAGGGTGGGCGGCGGTCCGAAACCGGCGGGCGCGGTCTGCTGGGCGAAGGGCTGCTGAGGAGCGAGGGGCTGCGGGGCCGGGGGCGGGAACATCCCGCCCGGCGCGGCGGGCGGGAACCCGTATCCGGAGGCATGCGCCGGCGGCTGCCCGGGAGCGCCGGCCGGACCGTGCGCCGGGCCCGCCTGACCCGGCGCGGGGGCCGGGGCGGGCGCGGGGGGCTGGGGGGCGATCCGCACGGTGTCCGGGTTGAGGTCCTGGGCCGGAGCGGGAGCCTGGGGGGCGATCCGTACGGTGTCCGGGTTCAGGTCCTGGGCCGGGGCCTTGCCGGGGATGCGGACCCTGTCCGGGTTCAGGCCCTGGGCCGGAGCCTGGCCGGGCGTCTCACCCTGCGCCGGGGCGGGGCCCGCGGCCGGGAACGGCGCGTGGTCCTGGCCGGCCGTCCGGCCCGGAGCGTGGCCGAACGCCGGGCCGGGAGCGGGGGCCGGAGCCGCCGCCTGCGGCATCGGCGCGGCGACCGGGGCCAGGTTCTGCTGGGTGGACAGCTGCCAGGCCGTGGTGAAGTGCCGGACCAGCAGATCCGTGACGGCCGCGGGCTGCTCCACCGGCGCGAGGTGCGAGGCGCCGGGCACGACCGCGAGCCGCGCGTCGTGGATGCCAGCGACCAGCACCCGGGCGTCGGCGGGCGGCGTCACCTGGTCCTCCGCGCCGACGAGCACCAGCGCGGGCACGCCGATCCGGCCGAGCTCGGCGCGGACGTCGAAGGCGGCCAGCGCGTCGCACGCGGCGACGTAGCAGCGGGGGTCGGTGGTGCTGACCATCTGCACGGCCCAGTCCACGATGGCGGGCTGGGCGGCCGCGAAGCTCGGGGTGAACCAGCTCTCCGGCGCCGACCGGGCGATGGGGTCCATGCCGCTGTTGCGCACGGTGTCGCCGCGCTGCCGCCAGGAGTCGGCCGTGCCCGAGCGGGCGGAGGTGGCGATCAGGGCCAGCGCGGCGAGCCGGTGCGGGTGCCGCAGGGCGAGATCGGCGCCCATGGCGCCGCCGATGGAACAGCCCGCGTAACCGAAGCGGTCGACGCCGAGGCCGTCGAGCGTGGCGAGAAGCCGGTCGGTGAGGTCGCCGACGACCGGGGCGGGCTCGGCGGGCGCACCGCCGTGACCGGGCAGGTCGAAGCGGAGGACACGCCAGTGGCGGGTCAGCTCCGGAATCTGCCGGTCCCACATGTGCCACGTTGTCGCCAGCGACGGACCGAGGACGAGTACGGGCCCGTCCTCGGGGCCGTCGGTCCGGTACTGAAGGATTTGCTTCTCACTCACCCGCGCCACGCTATCCGCCGGAGCGGCGTCGTGGCGTCAAGGGGTGGTCGTCGAGACGACGAAGACCTGTGGGTAGTCCGGGTTGTCCAGGTTCGCCGTGACGGCGAGCGTCGGCTTGGGCTTGTCCTGTTCGCGGAGCGTGCCCGCCCAGCGGTGGCCGGAGCCGAACTTCCAGCCGACCTGGGCCGCCTGGTCGTCGTCGATGGTGACGTCGCCGTCCTTGAGCGCGGAGGCGCTCGTGCCGACGTCCGTCAGCCACTTCGCGAACTTCGCGCGGGTGGTGGTGAACTGGAGGAACAGCGAGCTGGACTTCCACGAGTTGGTCTCGTAGCTGGCCACGTTCTCGGCGTACGACGGCACCGTCACCTCGTAGATGCGGCGCTGGAGCTGGGACGGCCAGCCCTCCTCCAGGCCGGTCGCCGCGGCCTGTTCCTTCTTCGAGTCGCTGCCGCCGCGGCTCTGCATCGCGGAGATGTAGAGGTAGCCCGCGGGGATCGTGATCAGCAGGAAGACGATCACGGCCTTGAGCCAGCGGCGCCGGGGGCGGTCGCCGCCCGGCTCCGGCTGCCGCGCGGCGCGCTCGGGGAGTTCCATGGTGGCCGTCACCCGCGGCCCGCCTGCGCGTAGCGCTCGTAGCGCTCGACGCGGCGCCGGTTGGCGCGGCGGAAGCGGCGGGCGACGAGCCGGGCCAGGTCCGCGGCGCCGACCATGCCAGCCTCGGGGCCCAGCTGCGCCTTGACGATGCGGGCCTCGGGGCGGTAGCCGCGGCCGGTCAGGTGGCGGCGGAAGGCGTCCCGGGCGGGGCCGATGAGCAGGTCGTCGGCGGCGCTGACGCCACCGCCGATGACGAAGCAGGAGGGGTCGAGGGCGGCGGCGAGGTTGGCGATACCCACGCCCAGCCACTGGCCGATGTCCTGGAGCAGCTCGACGCACATGGCGTCGCCGGAGCGGGCCAGCTCGGTGATGAGCGGTCCGGTGATCTCGTGGATGTTGCCGCCGACGCGGTCGATGATGCCGTACGCGACGGGGGACTCGGCGGCGGCCAGCTCACGGGCCTCGCGGACGAGGGCGTTGCCGGAGCTGTACTGCTCCCAGCAGCCGCGGTTGCCGCACGGGCAGCGGTGGCCGCCGGGCACGACCTGCATGTGCCCGAATTCGCCGGCGACCCCGTACTTGCCGCGCTTGACCTGGCCGTCCTCCAGGATGGCGCCGCCGATGCCGGTGCCGAGGGTGATCATCACCAGGTGGTCCTCGCCGCGGCCCGCGCCGAAGCGCCACTCCGCCCAGGCGGCGGTGTTGGCGTCGTTGTCGACCATGACGGGGACGGCGAGGCGGCCGGCGAGGCGGTCGCGCAGCGGCTCGTTGCGCCAGGACAGGTGCGGGGCGAACAGCACGCGGTTGCGGTCGGCGTCGACCCAGCCGGCCGCGCCGATGCCCACCGCGTGCACGTCGTGCCGGTCGGAGAGGTCCAGGACCAGCTCGGTGATGGTGTCCTCGACGACCTTGGGGCTCTTGGACTTGTCCGGCGTCTCGGTGCGGATCTTCTCCAGGATGGTGCCGTCGGCGTCGACGACGCCCGCCATCACCTTGGTGCCGCCGATGTCGATGCCGACGGTGGGGACGCGCGGGGCGGTCAGGTGCGAACGGCGCTCGCGGGTGCCCACCGTGCGGAGCACGGTCGCTCTGGCCGCACCTCTGTGGAGCTCGCGGTACATGCTCATCGTGCCTCCACTGCGTGGGGCCTGGCGGTACGGGGGCGTGCTCGCACGAGTCGATGTCCCTGCGCTGGTCTGGAGGCGGGAGCCTCACGGATACGGTCGGTGCGATTGTGCCTCACGGAGCGGTCCGGCACCGCATCGTGGGGTGCTCCCCCGGCCCCGCCCCCGCCGCTGCCTCGCGACGGCGGCGGCCCGGGGTCACTTCTCGCCCGAGGCGGCCCGCTCCAGCTCGTGGCTGAGCTCGTCGAGCTCGCTGCCGCCCGCCATCTGGCGGGTCAGCTCGTCCAGGGCGATCTCCGACTTCGCGTGGCTGCCGGCCATCGCCCCGCGCTTGAGCAGGACGAACCGGTCACCGACCAGATACGCGTGGTGCGGGTTGTGCGTGATGAGCACCACGCCGAGACCGGCGTCGCGCGCGGCGGCCACGTACTTCAGCACGACGCCCGACTGCTTGACGCCGAGCGCGGCGGTCGGCTCGTCCAGGACCAGGACCTTCGCCCCGAAGTAGACCGCCCGCGCGATGGCGACGCACTGCCGCTCGCCGCCGGAGAGCGTGCCGATGGGCTGGTCGACGTCGCGCAGGTCGATGCCCATGCGCAGCAGCTCCGCCCGGGTGGTCTCGCGCATCTTCGCGACGTCGAGCCGCTTGAGGGGGCCGACGCCCTTCGTCGGCTCGGAGCCGAGGAAGAAGTTCCGCCAGACCGGCATCAGCGGGACGACGGCGAGGTCCTGGTAGACGGTCGCGATGCCGCGGTCCAGGGCCTCGCGGGGCGAGCCCAGGCGGGTCTCCTCGCCGTCGATGGCGAAGGTGCCCGCGTCGTGCTGGTGCAGCCCGGAGATGATCTTGATGAGGGTGGACTTGCCCGCGCCGTTGTCACCGAGGACACAGGTGATCTCGCCCGCGTGGACCTCCAGGGAGACCCCTTCGAGGGCACGGATGTTCCCGTAGAACTTGCTGACGTCCGTCAGCTCGACCAGAGCGGTCACTTATTTCGCCTCCGCACGCTTACGGACCCACGCGTTCAGCAGCGTCGCCAGCAGCAGCATGGCGCCCAGGAAGAACTTGAACCAGTCCGGGTTCCACTGGGCGTAGACGATGCCTTTGCTGGTCATGCCGAAGATGAACGCGCCGACCGCGGACCCGATGGCCGAGCCGTAGCCGCCGGTCATCAGGCAGCCGCCGATGACGGCCGCGATGATGTACAGGAACTCGTTGCCGACGCCCTCGCCGGACTGCACCACGTCGTACGACATCAGCAGGTGCTGGCCGGAGATCCAGGCGCAGAAGGCGACGGCCATATACAGGCCGATCTTGGTCTTGTTGACGGGGACGCCGACCGCGCGGGCCGCGTCGGCCCCGCCGCCGACCGCGAAGATCCAGTTGCCGACGCGGGTGCGCAGCAGCACCCAGGTGGCCAGGGCCACCAGGCCGAGCCACCACAGGATGGTGACCTGGAGGTCGACGCCGCCGATCGTCAGGTGGGAGGCGAAGACCTCGCGGGCGGACTCGAAGCCCTCCATGTCACCGATGGTCTTGGTGGAGACGGTGCCGCTGATGAGCTTGGTGAAGCCCAGGTTGAGGCCCGTGAGCATCAGGAAGGTGCCGAGCGTGATGATGAAGCTGGGCAGCTTGGTGCGGGTCAGCATGAAGCCGTTGAAGAAGCCGATGGCCAGGGTGGCCAGCAGGGAGACCCCGACGCCGACCCAGACGTTGGCCGTCATCTGATAGCTGAACATCGAGGAGATCAGCGCGGAGCTGGTCACCATCACACCGGTCGACAGGTCGAACTCGCCGCCGATCATCAGCAGCGCCACCGGCACCGCCATGATCCCGATCGTCGAGGACGCGTAGAGCACGGTGGAGAGGCTGGACGGCTGGAGGAAGCTGTCGGCGACGAACGAGAAGAAGAGGAAGACGGCGGCCGCGCCGACGACCGAGCCGAGCTCGGGGCGTCCCATCATGCGGCGCAGGTAGCTCTGGCGCACCAGCCGTTCGTCGGTCCGCTCGGTGGTGGCTGTACTCATCGGGTGCCCCGCTTCGCGAACTCGGCCAGGGCCTTGGCGTCGTCCTTGGTGATGATCTGCGGGCCGGTGAGGACGGGGCGGCCGCCGCCGAGCATGTCGCGGTTGTACTTGTAGAGCCAGAGCAGGTCCACGGCCTCGTAGCCCTGGAGGTACGGGTCCTGGTCGACGGCGAAGCCGAGCGCGCCGCTCTGCAGGTCCTTGGCGACCTGGGGGTTGAGGTCGAAGGTGTCGACCTCGGCCTTGCTGCCGGCCTGCTGGGCGGCCTTGACCGCGGTGGGGGCGAAGGGCGCACCGAGCGTGACGACGGTGTCGATGTCCTTGTCGGACTGGAGCTTGGCCTCGATGGAGGACTGCACGTTGGGCATGTTCGTGCCCTCGACGTAGAGGTTCTGCACGTCACCCTTGAAGGACTTCTTCACGCCCGCGCAGCGCTGCTCGTGGCCGACGTTGCCCTGCTCGTGCAGGACGCAGACCGCCTTCTTCTTACCGCGCTTGTTGAGCTCGTCGCCGACGGCCTCGCCCGCGATGGTCTCGTCCTGGCCCACGTGGGTGAGCGCCCCGAAGTCCTTGGACTGCTCGGAGCCCGAGTTCACGGTGATCACCGGGATGCCGGCCTTCACCGCCTTGGCGACGACGTCCTTCATGGCGTCGGGCTTGGCGAGGGTGACGATCAGGCCGTCGACCTTCTGGTCGATCATGGCCTGCACGTCCTGGGCCTGCTTGTTCCCCTCGACGTCGTGGGCGTAGAGGAAGTTGATGTTGTCCTTGGCCGCCGCCTGCTTGGCGCCGCTCTGGACGATGTCCCAGAAGGTGTCGCCATCGCCCGAGTGGGTGACCATCGCGAAGGTCCAGCGGGGCGTGGAGACATTGGCCTTCCCCTGGGACGCCTTCGCGGCCCGCTCCTCGGCGCGCTTTCCGCCCGTACTGCTGCACCCCGCCAAGGTGGCGCCGAGCACCGCTGCCAGCACGGCGCTCACCGCGCGTACGCCTGTCCGAACCCTTGCCACGAGGAGATGCCCTTCTCACTGTCTTTCACGGTGCGGCCGGACCCCGTCCTGCGGGCCCAACCGCCCAAGTATCCGTCACCATCCGTCACCGCCGTCCGCCGGGGTTTCGGCGGGACCGCGCGGGGCTGCCGCCCGTGGGTGAGTTCTAGTGGCGGACGCCACACCCCGTCAATACTTTGTCCGAACATTCTGACGGACTGACCCGCTCGCCGCCCCTAGGGGCGGACCAGCAGCTGGAAGTCGAAGGAGTAGCGCGACGCCCGGTAGATGTGCGAGCCGAATTCCACCGAGCGCCCGGTGTCGTCGTACGTCGTCCGTTCCATCGTCAGCAGCGGCGCCCCTTCCGGCTCGGCGAGCCGCTCCCCCTCCTCGGCGGTCGCCGCGCGGGCGCCGACCGTCTGCCGGGCGCTGTGCAGGGTGATGCCGGCCGCGCGGATCAGGCGGTAGAGGCCGGTTTCGGCCAGCTTCTCGCCGTCGAGGTCGAGCAGGCCCACGGGCAGGTGATTGCGCAGGTGGGCCATGGGCTCGCCGTGCGCGAGGCGCAGCCGCTCGATGAGGACGACCTCGGTGCCCTCCGCGACCCCGAGGGCCGCGGCGACCCGCGCCGTCGCCGGCTCGACCAGATGGCGCAGCACGCGCGTGGCGGGCTGCTGCCCGGCGGCCTCCAGGTCGTCGTAGAGGCTGCTGAGCTCCAGCGGGCGCTTGACCTGGCTGTGCAGCACCTGCGTACCGACGCCCCTGCGCCGTACCAGCAGGCCCTTGTCCACCAGCGACTGGATGGCCTGCCGGACGGTGGGCCGGGAGAGGCCCAGCCTGCCGGCGAGGTCGATCTCGTTGCCCAGGAGGCTGCCGGGGGCGAGCGCGCCCTGCTCGATGGCCGCTTCGAGCTGCTGCGACAGCTGGTAGTAGAGCGGTACGGGGCTGCTGCGGTCCAGGCTGAACTGGAGGGATCGATGGGTCGCCACGAAGGGAGCGTAGCCGGGGGACCGGATGACGGGAAGTTCGGAGGTCAGGTTGTCCTGACATGGACGGAACGCGGTCTCCCCCGTCACCGGTGCGGGTGACCGCTTTACCGCTACGGGTGACCGCGCCGTCAACTCCGCGCCGACGACTCGCGTCTTGTGCGATACAGAGACAACGTAGATGTCAGTGAATATGCGCGGATTTCGCATGTGCTCCTGCCCTGCCCGGCCGGTCGCCGGAGGAAGGCGTGGTCATGGAAGAGCTGGCTCTGGGGGTGGCGCTGGGCTTCAGCGCGGGTATCAGCCCGGGTCCGCTGCTCGCCCTGGTGCTGTCCGGGACACTGCGCGGCGGGCTGGGTGTGGGCCTGCGGGTGGCGGCGGTGCCACTGATCACCGACCTGCCGGTGATCATCCTTTCGGTGACCGTGCTGGCGATGCTGCCGGAGCGGGCGATCTCCGCCGGTGGCGTGGTCGGCGGCCTGTTCCTGGCCTGGCTGGGCGCCTCGACGCTGCGCGAGTCCCGCACCGCGGAGGTCCCGGCCGCGCGCGAGGCCACCGCGGTCCGCGCCGAGGGGCGGCGGACGCTGTGGCAGGGGGTGCTGGTCAATCTGCTGAGCCCGCACCCCTGGGTGTTCTGGCTGACGACCGGGGCGCCGCTGCTGGTGGCCGCGTGGCGGGACAGCCCGCCGGGCGCGGGCGGCTTCCTCCTCGGTTTCTACGCCCTGCTCGTCGGCAGCAAGGCGGCGCTCGCCCTGATCGTGGCCCGCGCCCGCCACCGCATCCGGACGCGCGGCTACCGGCTGCTCCTCGGCGGCTCCGGCGTACTGCTGCTGGCGGCCTCCGCCTTACTGCTCGTCGAGTTCGGATCCGCGCTGGTGACGTAGTCACCGTGGCCACGAATAAGGGTGCGTCACCGGCACGGCCGTGCGACTTTCGCCCTCCTGCTCAACCGCGCCACCACTCCGGCCCGTTTCTGTCTGCAGAGGCACCACGACACAACCGGGGGAACCGCATCATGAACCACCGATACGCGTACGTCGCTCCGGCACTTCTACGGCTGTACGACCAACGGGAGGCGGCCGCCCACGACCACCTCCGCCCCGTGGCCGACTGGGTCTCCGGCCACGTCGCCCGCCCGCACCCGGACCTCGGCCGCCGCGGAGCCGTCTGCCCTTTCGTCCCACTGGCCCTGCGGCTGAACCTGCTCCGCTTCGCCCTCGCCGTGCCGCCCGCGACCGATGAACCGTCCCTGCTGGCGGCCACGGCCGCGCTCAAGACGCACTGGCAGGCGATGGAACCGCGCACCGGCCCGCACACGATCGACAAGACGATCATCCTGGTGCTGCCCGACGTGCCGGCGGACACGGTGGTCCGCGTCCACGACCGCCTCAAGCCGGAGTTCGTGGCGGACGGCATGATGCTCGGCGAATTCTTCCCGGGCCACCCGGGCCCGGGCCTGCGCAACCCGGCGTTCCGCCCGCTGCACAGCGACACTCCCCTGCTGGTCGCGCGCAGCATGGTCGCGAACGACCTCCCGTTCCTGACGGAAAAGCGGTATCCGGCGGCGCGGAGGGCGGGGTTTGTGGCGGCGTTCCTGGAACACCAGAAGTCCGCGAGCGTGGCTACGCGGGAGAGGGCGCGGGAGGAACTGGATTTGGCGCGGGGGGAGATGGGGCGGGGTCCGTCGCGGGACTGACAGCAATCGCCGACTCGACACCGCCTCCCCGGGCTCCTCGGGTCCGGCCAACGAGAACCCGTCAGTTGGCCGGATCAAACCCGTGGATCACGGTGCGTAGGGCTCATACAGTCAACCGACGTAAACAACATCTGCACCATGAAGGGTGACTGTTGCCTTGAAACTGTCCAGAATGCCCGCGCTGATCGCCGCCGCCGCTATCGCTCCGACCGTCCTGCTCGCCTCACCGGCGTTCGCGGATTCCGCAGCACCGGCCCGCTCCGCCCACAGCTCTCCCGTCCAGCCACCGACCGAGAAGCCTGCGGACAACGACCAGCAGGCCGAGAAGGACCGTGCCGAGATCCTGCGCATCATCGGTGCCGCGGAGCCGGGTTCCGTCGTGAGCGACGACGGCAAGGCAGCCATCGCCGGCGGCCCGGCGGCGATGCGGGCCTTCTTGGAGAAGGGGCAGTACGAAGCGCAGGACAAGGACAACAAAATCCTCATCTCTCGGATCATCGACGAGGGCGGACGCAAGGTCAGGGAGATGGGTATGGCCGCACTGAAGGGCACACCCGAAGACCGCGTCACGTTCCTCAAGACCGGCCAGTACACAGCCCGGGACTCCGACAACTCTGTCCTCATCGCGCAAATCATGGACTCGGGAGGCCCTCACGTCAGAGCCGCGGGCATTGCCGCACTGGAGGGCACGCCCGAGGACCGCGCGGCGTTCATCAAGACCGGCCAGTACATAGCCCGCACCAAGGACAAGGGGCCGCGAGCCTGACGCTCCAGCCGCTTGGCGCAGCGCTGGAGCGCTCAGCAAGGACGCTCACGGCCAGGCCCTGACCTTCACCCCGACCGCGTGGGCGGATTTCCTCACTGGCGTCAAGGCCATTGCGTAGGGTTCATGCCCCTTGCCGAGACTCGCAGATGAGATCCTCCCCCCATCCGCTCAAGAACAAGGTCAAGGTCGGACTCGATCTCTTGGCCCGACGTCAGGTGAACATGGGAACCCACGCCTACACCTTCCTGGGCAAGAGTCACCAAGTGACGTGCCAGGGAGGTCAATCCGGCCTGGTTGGCCTTGATGACGACCTCCGCCTCGTCGGCCCTCACCTCGATCTCAAAACCGTCGTCCCAGACGAAACGCAACCCTTCACCGACCCGCCGTTCCGGAATGTCGATCACGCGATCCATCGTTGCTGCTCCTCCTGGAACCTTCGGTTCGACCCGCCCGGCGACGGGGCCCTCACCAACAAATGCGCCAGCTCATAAACAGCGCCCCCCAGCCCGCACAGCGTGAAGCCCAGGCGGCGGTATGCCCGTACCACCGGGGCGTTGATGCTGAGGAAATCCAACCACGCTATGCAAGCGGAGAATTCGCGAGCGCGGATCAGCGCGTGTTCCACGAAGCCCCACTGAAGGGTCGTCAGTGGGGCTTCTGGCTTGGGATCCCGTTTGACCGACGGCTCCTATCGACAAGTTTGAGCGATAACACCGTCGAGAAAAACTAGGCCGTCACGGCGCTCCATCGTCCGCGGGATCGAGAACAGCTGGGTCGACTCCCTTGAAGGTGGCTAGCAGATCGAAGAGAGCTCGAACCGCACGCTTCTCGAAAATCGCATCCAGATCACTCCAGTCCGATACAGAACCACTCCAGTCCGGCCAGATGGATCGGAGAACGAGAACCGGCCAAGTCAAGTTGTCGCCGCTTCTCATATCTGCTGCGATCCACTCGGCGAACCCGTCAAGAAGAGGGCCCTCCGTAACCTCTGAGTTAACGTCGCACCCTGAAAGGAATGCAACATATTGCGCGAACGAGCCGTCCAGAAAGAACATCGACGGCCTGAGCTTGAGGTTTCTCAGAAGCAGTTCGACTGGCAGCATCTCGGCCGTCATGAGTTGGGCCTCCAGGTGAGGCCACCGCTATCTGGATTTGGCGTCAGAGTCCCTGGAGTCAGCTTAAGGATCTCATTTGCATCGTCGCCAGGAATCTTCGGGTCTGCAAAGTTCTTCATATAGTCCTCGATTGATTCCCCGCCTCTGCCGGTCCAGGCGTCAAATGCCCTTCCATCCTTGATGACAACATAATGCTGAGGCCAGTTGGTCTCGACACCACGGTACACGTATGGTCGGGCGCCATGGAATCGACCAGCGACTTGGTAGATGTCACCGCCCCCGAGCATTTTCTGAATATCGAGAGCACACTGGTCACAGTCAGCGACGCCGTTAATTGCCGACTTCGTGCGAGGCGTCCAGTTGCCACCGAGGTCTGGCCCGCAATTACTGTTGTGGACCAAGACCGGCGTGGTGCCTGCCAGCACATAGTACGTGTGCAGACCGTCAACGGTCAGGTTGTAGGTCCTGGCGGTCTTCGCGAAGGGTCGGTTGCCTTCGATTTTGACGGCGCTTCCGTCGACAGTCCTGAGGGTCATTCCGGGACGAAGCTTGGCAGCCTCGACCCAATCTCGCTCCGACGGAGACCAGAAGGGGTGCTCATGAGTGGCCGTGAGCCTCTCCGCGCCTTGCGGAGTCGCTATGGTCAGCTCGTTGAAGAGCTTGTCATGCTCGGTGACGATGAGATCGGTCACCTTGCGCTGACCCGTCTCGCCGCTGACGGGATCCGTGGCAGTCACCAGATCGCCGACCCTGACGGACTCGATATTCTTTGTCGAGTTGTCTGCCATGAGCACCTTGGTGCCGGCGAGAAAGCACTTAAGGCACTTCTCGGCTCTTTTCCCTACCCACGACATCCTGATCGCGCCTTCGACTCCCTTCTCGGTCCATCCCGCGAGCCTGTCGGTGGGCAGAGCCAGGAAGATGGACACGGCACATTTGCCTGCCGAGGGATCCTTTATGCAGTCCGCCGCCACATCGTCCACTCCCCATACGAAGGCAGCGAGCTTCAGCACGGAAAGGTCGGGCGGGTCGGTGTCCATGGTCCATTCGCCCGGTCCGCGCATGCATGCCATGCCGCTCAACTCGTTCCCGGGACGGTCAGGAGTCGTGTGGCACTTCCTCTTCTCTTTGTCCTTCCTCTCCTTCTCCTTACGCTGCTGTTCGGCCAGGCGCTGCGCTTCTGCCTGCTCGGCCTGACGCTTCTTCAGCACGTCCTTCCATGCCTGGGATGCAAGGGATTTCGCTTCGTCGGAGCTCCTACCTGCGTCCCGAGCAGAGGCGCGAGCGTCGTCTGCGGACGCAGCTGCCTCACTGGCCGATTGCCGGGCATAAGTAGCGGAGAATTCCGCCTGGGCTGCAGAAGCCGTGGCATCGTCAGCGTCACGGTCGGCTGCGTCGGCGGCGTTGCGCGCCGTGGTGGCGGATTTCGCTGCCCTGGCTGCGGAAGACTCAGCCTGGCGGGCGGACTCGGCGGCATCGGCGGCGTATCCCTTGGCCTGGTCCGCTGATTTCTGGGCCTCGTTTGCTGCCTTCTGGGCCTCGGCGGAGGCGCCCTGGGCGACGGCTGCGGCCCTGGCCGCGGTCCAGCGATTCTCCTGTGCCTTCGCCTCGATCTGGGAGCCTTGGGCGATCAGGAGCTGGAGCTGGGCAATATGGGTGGCGGCGAGTTGGTCCTTCCGGTCAGCCATGTACTGGCCAACCTGGATGAAGCTGTGCAACTGGTCTGCAGGGCCGGACAGGGCCACCTTGGCAGCAGCTTTTACTTCCGGGCCGCCGTCATTGACGAGCCTGGAGGCCAGGACCAGTTCGTCGTCATTCTGTGCTTGGTACTGACCGTTGGTGATGAAGGCGACCAGGTCTTTGGGGTCCTTGCTGGCGAGAGCGGCCTTGGACGCCGTCTTCACACCTGGCCCGCCGGCGTTGTTGATCTGGGAGACGCGGACGCTGTAGTCCGTAACCCCGGCCGTGTACTGGCCGGTGGCGTAGAAGTCCCTGATCTGCTGGTCACTGCCCCTGAGCGCCTCCTGGGCTGCGGTACGGACAGATGCGTAGGGGCTCTGGACCGACAGGTCGACGACCTGTTGGCGGATCTCGTCCTGGCTTGCCTGCTCCCAGCCGCTGCGCAGGTACTCCATGACGTCGCTGTCAGCACCGGACAGGGCCCGGGCGGCGGCCGCTTGGCCGAAAGGGCCACGCGTTTTCAGGGCCCGCAGGGCAAGGTCACGGCCCTTGGCTGCGGTCGCCTTGACATCGACACCGGGCTTGGCTGCTTCCGCGGTGAGAACCTTGGAAGTGTCGTCCAGCTTCCTGGCCTCCACCACTTGGGCCGCAGCCTCGGATGTGAACTTCTCCGCTCGTGCCTTCGCGGATTTGGCGCGTTCGATTGCGGCCGCGGTACGGGTGGCGAGGTCTTCCGCCTCGACATCCCGGGCGATCGCGAACACCTTCTTGGCGGTGGCTACTGCCTTGCTCGCCGCTTCGGCGGCCTGCCTGGCCGCTTCGGCCTGTTTGGCGGACTCTGCGGCCGCATCCTTGGCCTCGCCCGCGTGCTTGGCTGCTTCCTCGGCAGCGTCTGCAGCTTTGTTGGCGTGGTCGGCAGCCGAGTTGGCCGCGTCCCGGGCCTCCCCAGCGGCGTCGGCCGACTTGCGGGCCAGCGACTCCGCAGCGTCCGCAGCGCGGTTGGCCTCCCGTGCGTGACGACGGGTTTCCGCAGCAGCCGCCTGCGCCTCGCCCGAGTGGACACCAGCAGCGTCGGCGTACTGGTTCGCCTCGTCAGCAGCATCGGCTGCGGCATTGGCATTGACGCCGGCGCTCTGCGCCGCCCTTGCTGCGTCCCCAGCGGCCGATGACGCCTTGCGTGCCTGATCCGCAGCTGCTGCAGACTTCTTCGCGAGCCCAGCCGCCTCGCGCGCCTGCTTCGCGAAGTTCTTGGCGTCCTCCGCCTTGCCCGCGTCCTTACCTGCGGCAATGGCGGCGTTATATGCCTGAGTCGCAGCCTCGGCGGCGGCATCGGCGGCGCTCGCGGTCTGGGCAGCAGCGAGAGCTGCAACGCGAGCGGAGCGCTCGGCGGCGTCTGCAGCGCCGATTGCTTCTTGGGCCGCACTGGCAGCGGACCGTGCCGCATCCGCTGCCTGCTGGGCCTTGACAGCGGCCCTCTTGGAGTCGTCCTTGGCCGCCTGGGTTTCCTTGGCCGCCTTCTGCGCGGACTCCTTGGCCAGTTGCGAGGCCGTCACCGCGCGAGCGGACGCCTTCTGAGAATTTTCTGTCGCCTGCTCGGCCTGCAAGCCCGCTTGCTCGGCCTGCTTGGTGAGCTCCGCGATGGAGGCGTGTTCCTGGTCGCGATTGCGGGCAGTGAACTGACCGACTTCAAGGAACTCCACCACATCGTCTGGGGTGCCCTTGAGCGCGAGCTTGCCCGCTGCCTTCACATTCGGGCCGCCCGCATTGATGATCTGCGAGACGAGGACGTTGTTGTCCGTCTCACGCACTTCGTACTGGCCGACATCAAGGAACTTGGCGACATCGGCCGGGGTGCCGTTCAGGGCCGCCTTGCCCGCCTCTTTGACCCCGTACCCCCCGTAGTAGATGACACGGGAGGCTTCGACACGCTGGTCGTCCTCGAGCGGAGCCTTCCAGCCATCCTTCAAGAACGTGCGAAGGTCCTCCGGAGTACCTTCCAGGGCCTTTCTGGCTGCCTGTCGGACCGCCAGCCCGCCCACGTTGAAGACGCGGCTGACATCGATGGCGTCATCGTCGTTCTGGATCTCGTCCCTGGCGGCGAGGAACTTCTTGATGTCCTCGTCCGAGCCCAGCAGCGCCTCCTCGGCCGCCCTCTTGATGCCAGGGCCACCGGTTGTCCATAGGTTGACCACCAGCCCGCGATCCCACTGGCTCCGCCATTGCGAGTCGTCCGGACCGTCGGCCGCAGCTGCCGGGGAGCCGCCAAGGAGGCCGACAACGAGCGTCGCAGGGAGCAACGTCGCGCATACCCCGCGCAACCCGAATAACCGCCCTGCTCTCCTCTGTCTGCTTCTGGGGTTCTGCAGCGCTCCACCAACGGAACGCAATCGCCGTCTCATTCAGGCCATCTCTCTACTCGGCCCGGACCGCAGCAAGCCGCACTCCGGGATCAGGTGGTGCGACTACACACAGCCCGGGCCGCGCAGAGAGCAGGCATGATTCCAGAGCGTGACGTGCTGTACCCCATCGCCCCGAAATGCCGCAACTACCCGTGACACGGCTCTAACTGAGGGTGTGTTTGCGAGCATCATACATATGCTTTACTGGCGGACATCCCGGGGCGTCACGCCAGCCCCACCCTCTTGAGCCGGAAGGCGAACGTGGCAATACCTCGCGCCCGAAAAGCCCTAGTTACCACCACTGTCGCGACGATCGCTCTGCTCGTAGGGTTCACCACCTCGTCAGTGGCTCAGACGACCGCTCCACAGAGCGCGCCGACAAAGGTCGCCGTCGCGGCCGACGACGAAGAGATGCCGTTCGCCGTCGAGAAGTTCGAGTACCCCGAGGCGGCGAAGATCCTCAATGAGCGAGGCATCAAGCTGTTCAAGGGCGATGGGCACATCTCACTCACCGACTGTGCGGCCGCCCATGACATCAAGGTCAGGTCCCGGACCGGCCAGAAGGAGTTCTGCTTCGCGGTCAAGGGCAAGCAGGGCTATCTCTCCCTTGAGCTTGCCGATGCCTACGCCATCGTGACCGAGGACCACCCCGTCGAGGCCAAGGTCACCCTGGACGGCAAGGAGTCGACCGTCAGCGCGCCCAAGAATGACTACACGGCGTTCGGCGAAGCAGGCGACACTCGCAAGCAGGCTGTCCTGCTGGAGCTCCGCGTCACCGGATGACGGGCGGATACCGCCTGAGGCACCTCATCGGACGTGGTGGAAACCCACGATGACCGCGTGCCGCCGTACCGAATCCGAATTACCGCTTCCACTTCTGCTCGGCCCATCCAGTGGCAGAGCCATGCCTCACCACCAAGGAATAACCACATGTCTGGCAGACATCCGCGCACAGCGTGGCTCACAGGACTGCTCTTAACTGCCGTTACCGCGAGCGCACTGACGGCCGCCCCCGCGCATGCCGTCGTGGGTCAGAGCGTCAACGACTCGTTCGCCTTCACGGCCAAGCTCGACATCGGCAGCCAGATCGACGGCCAGCGCAGTTGCTCGGCCGCGCTCGTGGCGCCGCAGTGGCTGGTCACTGCCGCGAGTTGCTTCGCCGACAACCCCGCTCAGAGCCTCAAGGTCCCGGCCGGCGCGCCCAAGCTGAAGACGACGGCCACCATCGGTCGCTCCGACCTGACCCGGGAGACCGGCAGCGTGGCGGACGTCGTGGAGCTCGTCCCCCGCGACGACCGTGACCTGGTGATGGCCAAGCTGTCCGCGCCGGTCGCCGGCGTCGCTCCCGCGAGCCTCGGTTTCAACACCCCGGTGAACGGTGAGGACCTGTGGGTCACAGGATACGGGCGCACCAAGGACGAATGGGTACCTGACCGTCTGCACTACGCGAAGTTCACCGTGGGCGCCGTGAAGGACGCCACGGTCGGTCTCGTCGGCAAGTCCGACGGCGCGGCGGTCTGCCAGGGCGACACCGGCGGCCCCGCTTTCCGGAACATGAACGGCCGCTTTGAGCTGGTCGGCATCAACAGCCGCTCATGGCAGGGTGGTTGTCTCGGCGCCGATGAGAAGGAAACCCGTACCGGCGCCATCGACACCCGCGTCGACGACATCGCTGGCTGGATCCAGCAGGTCAGCTCTCGCGACCTGCTCCGCGGGAAGGCCTGGAAAGACGCGCAGCATGTGGTGCCGGGCTACTTCACCGGCGGTTCTCCCGGCGGCAGTCGGCACATGGATCTGTTTGTCACCTGGAAGGACGGCTCGGCCAGCATCTTCCAGGGCGCCGACCGCAACGACCCGGATTACCCCTTCTCCGCCGAGTACAAGGTCGGCGGAGGCGGCTGGCAGTACGCCGTGTCCGTAGCAGGTGGCAACTTCACCGGCAGTGGTACCGACGGCCTGGTCGTCCGCTGGCGCAACGGAGAGGTGACGTGGTTCTCCCACGTCGGCTTGAGCGGTTTCAGCAAGGAAGAACAGCTCAGGCCCGCCAATGACACCTGGGTGAAGTACGCCAAGCTCATGACGGTCGGCAAGTTCACCGCCAACTCCCAGCGTGACGACCTGCTCGTCGTCTGGGTCGACGGCTCCATATCGCTCTTCACCGACCTCGGCACCAACGGGCTCAAGCAGGAGAAGCAGCTCCAGAAGGCGATGCAGGCCGGAACCTACATCGAGCAGATCAGCGCTGGGGAATTCACCGGCAAGGGAACCGCCGATCTGCTGGTCCGCTGGGTCAATGGCTCGGCCAGCATCTTCCCGGGCGTCAACTCCGACCCGGCCAAGGCGTTCCGCGACGAGATCCAGATCCGCGGTGACAAGTCCGCCTGGCAGAACACCCTGTCGGTGACGGCCGGTGCCTTCGCTGCCAACGCTCGGCCCAACGACGTGCTCGTCCGGTGGTCCGACGGCAATCTCAGCCTGTACCCCGCCGTGGACGCGGCCGGTACCCATGGCGAGAAGGACCTCCTCAAGCAGCCCTGATCGGCAGCAAAGGTGCGGGGCTCGTCGCGATCGGATCGCGGCGTGCCCCGCCGGTCCGTGATGCCGAAGCGTCGGTGGCCCATGGGGCTGCCTCAGAAAATCTGTGACAGAAAGCCATTGTCTTGAAGAGAAGTCCTCATGCCCGGAGCGCTGCATGGCGCTCCGGCAGGCGGCGCGTGCTGAGGCAGGCGACGCGATCACGTACGTCGACGGGACTCGTGACCCGCACACTGACCTTGGCCGTGACGGCCGGAATGTTGGCTGTCGGTGTCCTCTCCGACGGCGCGCAGTCCGCGTCCGCCCGCGGGGATCAGGAATCCGCGAGTAGCGGTCAGCAGCCGGCTCCTGTGGTCGCACCGGCAGTCGTAGCCAAGAACTGGAAGGTGCCGCGGCTCGCGGTGATGCCCCTGGGCGACTCGATCACCCATGGCGCCGGTAGCTCGAATGGGTCCGGCTACCGTGCCGAACTATGGAACCGGTTGGTCCCCCACACGGACAATCTCGATTTCGTGGGTACTCAACGGAACGGCAAGCTTCCCGACCCCGATCACGAAGGTCACTGGGGCTGGAAGATCGGTGGGCTGTCCGACAACATCGGCAAATGGCTGTCGGCAGCGAAGCCGAATGTGGTGCTGCTGCACATAGGCACCAACGACATGCACGACAACTACCAGGTGGACACGGCTCCTCACCGGCTCGGCGAGCTCATAGACAAGATCACGAAGGCCGCTCCCGACATGACGGTGCTGGTCTCTTCGCTGGTCCCCTCGTCGGACGCCGGTACCCAGAGACGCATCGAGCAATTCAACTCCGTGGTGCCGCAATTGGTGGCAGATCGGCGGAGCAAGGGCTTCCACGTGGGATACGTGGACATGGGTGCGGTCACCACACGAGACCTCTCCGACGATCTGCATCCCAAGGACAGCGGTTACGTCAAGATGGCGGACGCCTTCTACGGCGGCCTCGAGCGTGCGGCCGCCGACGGCTGGGTCCGGCAACACGTGGACATCAAGTCCAAACCTCTTCTTGGCGATTACCGAGTCGACATCAACGGCGACGGCAAAGCCGACTACCTCGTCCTCCACGACGACGGCGTCGTCAACGCCTGGATCAACAACGGCGGCACCGGACACGGCGGCTGGACCGAACAAGGCACCTTCGCCACCGGCGTCGGCGAACCCGCCGACAAAATCCGCTTCGCCGACATCAACGGCGACGGCAAAGCCGACTACCTCGTCCTCCACGACGACGGCGTCGTCAACGCCTGGATCAACAACGGCGGCACCGGACACGGCGG